>DATFGC010000129.1:0-3758 GCA_035249765.1 Gemmatimonadales bacterium
GCTACGTCCGCCCTCGCGACGACACCTACGAAGGCGGGATCGACCTCAAGTACAGTCCCACCAGCAATCTCGCGCTCGACCTCACGGCGAATACCGACTTCGCCCAGGTCGAGGCCGACGACCAGCAGGTGAACCTGACCCGCTTCTCGCTCTTCTTCCCCGAGAAGCGCCAGTTCTTCCAGGAACGCTCCGCGATCTTCGACTTCAAC
This sequence comes from Gemmatimonadales bacterium, assembly GCA_035249765.1. Classification (GTDB taxonomy): domain Bacteria; phylum Gemmatimonadota; class Gemmatimonadetes; order Gemmatimonadales; family GWC2-71-9; genus JABFSM01. The sequence goes on from DATFGC010000129.1 coordinate 210, forward strand.
ACCGGAGGCGTGAGCCGGCTGTTTCACAGCCGCACCATCGGGCTCGCGGGAGACGGGACGCCCCTCCGGATCTACGGCGGCGGCCGATTGGTCGGCCGGGCCGGCGGCCTGGACATCGGCTTTCTCGACCTCCAGACCGCGTCGCGGAACCTGATTCCCTCGGAGAACTTCGGGGTGCTGCGGGTGCGGGGCCGGGCGTTCAATGCCAATTCGACCGTGGGGACATTGGTCACCAGCCGCCTCACCAGCGACGGGCACCGCAACGTGGCCGTCGGGGCCGACGCGGTGGTGCGGACCCTGGGTCAGGAGTACCTCACCGTCCGGTGGGCCCAGACCTATACCTCCGGGTTCGCGAATCCCGTGGTGGACTGGAAGCAGAGCCGGATGCTGCTGCGCTGGGAGCGCAGGGGGCAGATCGGGGTCAGCTACGCCGGCGAGCTGGTGCACTCGGGTCCGGGGTACGATCCCGGTATGGGCTTCACCTTCCGGAGCGACTTTACCTCGTTGTCGGGGCAGGGGAGCTATCAGCGGCTGGTCGGAACCCGGGGCACCTTCCGCACCCTGGGGGTGTCCCTGCCGGCGAGCGCCTACTGGCGGAATGGCGACGGCAGCGTCGAATCCGCCGAGGTGGCGCCGATCCTGTTTGGTGAGCTCAAGAGCGGGTACGGCATCCACCTCACCGCGAGGACCAGCTACGAGAGCGTGCGCGACAGCTTCGAGATTGCCGGAGGGGCGCACGTGGTGCCCGGCAACCACTGGTTTCACCGCGGTGAGCTGCATGTCGAGGCACCGCGGTCGGGCAGCTTCCGCCCGACCTTCTCGATTTCCGCCGGCAGCTTCTACGACGGGACCGAGGTCAGCTTTTTGGCTCGGCCCGCCTGGAACCCGTCAAAGCACTTCGAGATCGGGGTGGACTACGACTATAACCGGATCCGCTTCACCGAGCGGAACGAGCGGCTCGACCTGCACCTGTTCCGGGTGCGGCTGCAGGCCGCGCTCGATGTGCACGCGTCGCTGGCCACGCTGCTCCAGCACGACAACGCGGATCACGCAATCGGGGTGAACGCGCGGTTCCGCTACAATTTCCGGGAGGGGAGGGACTTGTGGGTCGTCTACAATGAGACGATGAACACCGACCGGCCCGAGCTGCCGGGACCGCGCCCGCCGCTGATGCGGCGGCGGGCGTTCCTGGTCAAGTACTCCTGGACGCTCGGGCTCTGAGCATGTCGCGAACTATCCCGTACGCCTGCATTGCGTTGTTCCTCCTCGTCCCATCCCTCGTCGCACAGCAGGCCGACAGCGGCATAGTCAACGTCACCGTGGAAGAGCCGATGGGGCCGGTCGAAGGCGTCCTGATCCGCGCCGCGGGACGGAGCACCACGACCGACGGCTCCGGTAATGCCCGGCTCACGCTGCCGGCGGGGCGGCAGCAGCTCTCCCTCGCCCGGATCGGCTACCAGCCCAAGCGGATCACGGTCCTGGTGGTGCCCGACAGCGTCGTCACGATCAAGGTGGCCTTCGTGATGGAGGAGATGGCCATGAAGCTCGAAGAGGTTCGGGTCAGCGCGACCCGGATCGAGCGCCTGGCTGGCGACGCGCCGATCAAGGTCGAAGTCCTCGACGAGATGGAGGTGGACGAGAACACCCTGATGGCGCCGAGCGGCATCACCATGCTGCTCAACGAGACTCCCGGTCTCCGGGTCCAGAGCGGGTCCGCCTCGCTCGGCACCGGGAGCGTGCGGATCCTGGGTCTGCCCGGCCAGTATACCGCGATGCTGGCGGACGGGCTGCCGCTCTACGGCGGGAGCTCGAGCGCGCTGGGCCCGCTCGATATCTCCCCCGTTGATCTCCTGCGGGTCGAGATCATCAAGGGTGCCGCCTCGGCGCTCTACGGGGGCCAGGCCCTGGGCGGGGTGATCAACCTGGTCTCCAAGCCACCGACCGGCAGAGGCGAGGTCCTGCTCAACCGCCGCACCCTGGGTGTCACCGACGCCGCCACCTGGCTGAGCCGGCGCCTGTCCTCTGAGACCGGGTTCTCGCTCCTGGCATCCGGCACCCTGCAGAGCGCCTGGGATATCGATGACGACGGCTGGGGCGATCAGGCCCGGGCCCGGCGCTGGAACGTGCGTCCGCGGCTGGCTTCGGTCGACTCCCGGGGCCGCTCCCTCTTCGTGACGGCCGGCTTCGGATACGACAAGCGCGACGGTGGCACCCTGGCCGGCGGACTTGCCCCCGACGGCGCGCCGTTCCGGGAAGGACTCACCAGCCGCCGCGCCGATCTCGGCGCAACGGTTTTTGTCCCCCGGCGCGATTCGGGACACCTCGCGGCCCGGGTTGCGCTGTCGGGAAGCTGGCGCGAGCGCCGCTTCGGGCCGGGACCCGCCGAGGACGACCGGACCGCGACCGGCTTTCTGGAGCTGACCCGCGGGTTCGTCGCCGGCCGGAGTGCTATCGTGCTCGGTGCGGTGCTGCAGCTCGACGATTTCGAGAATGAGCTGAACCGAAGCTTCGACCATCGCTGGCTCACGCCGAGCCTCTTCGTGACGGCCGAGCGTCCGGTCGGGCCGGTAACGATGTCGGCCAGTGTCCGCGGCGATGGGCACCCGGAGGCCGGCCTGCAGCTGACTCAGCGGCTCGCGCTCCTGGCCAAGCCGGCGGAGGACTGGTCAGTGCGGGTGAGCGGCGGAACCGGGTTCGCAGCGCCGGTGGCCACGACCGAGGAGACCGAGGGGATCGGGCTCCGCGCGATCCGGCCGGGCATAGGGCTCGAGCGGGAACGGAGCTATGGTGCGATGCTCGACATCGGTGGGGAGATCGCGGGGGCGGAGCTCCTGGTCACCGCCTACGGATCGGTCATCTCCGGCGCGATCCAGCTGGCGGACGCGGGCGATGGCAGCGGGGAGAGCATCCTCAGGAACGCCGAGGGCGGGACCCGGATTGGCGGGGTGGAGGCCGCGGCGCTCTGGCGCTTCGGGGCAGGGGGCAAGTTCCTGCTGACCTACGGGTACTCGCGCGGCAGCCGGACCGACGCCGTCTCCGCGGTGCGGGAGCCGATCCCGCTGTTGCCGAGGCACCGGGTAGGCGGCGATCTCATGTATGAGCGGCCGGGCAAGTTCCGGTTCGGCATCGAGGGGATCTGGTATGGCAGGCAGGAGCTGGACGACAACCCGTTCCGGAGCGGGTCGAAGCCGTACCTCTACGTCATGGCGATCGGGATGCGGCAGGTGGGGCGGCTGGAGGTGGTGGCCAATTTCGAGAATCTGCTGAACGTGCGGCAGACCGACACCGACCCGGTGGTCCGGCCCGCGCCGGGGACGGGAGGTCGCTGGACGACCGACGTCTGGGCGCCGCTGGAGGGCTTCATGGCGAATGTGGCGCTGCGGTACCGCTGGTGAGACCGTGGGGGGCAGGCTCCAAGGTCGGTCCAGGCTCCATGGACTTTCTCCCCCCTAGAGATGCCTTCGCGGAAATATGGGGTCCCAGCCATATGGCTTAGACCCCATATTCTGAGAGAGTACTCTCGGGCAGGTAACGTGCCTCGCCGCGGGT
>DATFGC010000130.1:0-2936 GCA_035249765.1 Gemmatimonadales bacterium
CTTACCTTTGGGCATGACCACACCCGCGACCGAATCTCCCCCGCTTCCATGGCTGGAAGAGATGCCCCCCCGCCAGATCGTGGCCGAGCTGGATCGCTATATCGTGGGCCAGGACGCGGCCAAGCGGGCCATCGCCATCGCGGTGCGCAACCGGTGGCGGCGGAGCCAGGCGCCCGATCCGATGCGCGATGAAATCACCCCTTCCAACATCATCCTGATCGGTCCCACCGGGGTCGGCAAGACCGAGATCGCCCGCCGGCTGGCCCGGCTGGCCGGCGCTCCTTTCGTCAAGGTGGAGGCTTCCAAGTTCACCGAGGTGGGCTACGTAGGCCGCGACGTGGAGGGGATGGTGCGCGACCTGGTGGATGCCGCGGTCAACCTGGTGCGTACCGAGCGGGAAGACGAAGTCTATCCCCAGGCGGAGGAGCGGGCGGAGGAGAAGCTGCTCTCCCTGCTTCTGCCGGAGCCAGCGACAGACGCAACGACGCAAGGACGCAAAGACGCAAAGGAAACTGCCCCGGAGGAAGAGAGCCGGAAGCGCTCGCGGGAAAAGCTCCGCGCCATGCTCCGGGAGGGGCAGCTGGACGAGCGCGAAGTGGAGATCGAGGTCACCCCCCAGGGCTATCCCCCGATGGAGATGATGCAGCCGCCCCAGGGGATGGAGGGCACCGACTTCAACTTCACCGAGTGGCTCCAGCAGATGCTGCCCAAGGGCAAGAAGCGGCGCTCGGTGCGGGTGCCGGAGGCCCGGCGGATCCTGGTGGACGAGGAGCTCCGCCGGATGGTGGACATGGACGACGTGGTCAACGAGGCGCTGGAACGCACCGAGAACCACGGCATCATCTTCGTGGACGAAATCGACAAGATCGCGGGAGAGCGGAGCACCGGCGGACCCGACGTGTCACGGGAAGGAGTGCAGCGCGATCTGCTTCCCATCGTGGAGGGCTCCACGGTCCAGACCCGCTACGGCTACGTCCGCACCGACCACGTGCTGTTCATCGCCGCGGGGGCGTTCCATGTCTCCAAGCCCTCGGACCTGATTCCCGAGCTGCAGGGCCGTTTCCCCATCCGGGTCGAGCTCACCCCCCTCACCGAGGCCGATTTCATCCGGATCATGACCGAGCCGGAAAACGCCCTCACCCGGCAATACGCCGCGCTGGTGGCCGCGGAAGGCGCCGCGCTCAGCTTTACCTCCGACGCAATCGCGGAAATCGCCCGGGTGGCGTTCGTGGCCAACGACCGGATGGAGAACATCGGCGCCCGCCGGCTGCACACCGTGATGAGCACCCTGATGGACGAGGTGTTGTTCGAGCTGCCCGGCCTCTCGGAGAAGGAGATCGTGTTCGACGCCGAGCGGGTGCGGGATCGGCTGGGCAAGGTGATCGGCAACGATGATCTCAGAAGGTACATTTTGTAAGGGACGCGGAGGGCGCAAAGACGCAAAGACGCAAAGACGCAAAGACGCAAAGTGGTAGTCGGGTGGAGGTGGCACATGCGGTTCGCGGTCGCGGGACTGATGGCGCTCTACGGGCAGCTTCTCCCCGCCCAGACGATGGAGATCCGGCTGCGGGACGAGACCAGCCGAGCCGCCATCGTGGGCGCCATTGTCCGGCTGCTGGACGAGAACGGCCCGGTAGCCCAGGGGCTCAGCAACGAGTTCGGCGCCCTGGTGCTGCGGGCCCCGGTAGCGGGATCGTATCGCCTCAAGGTCGATCGCATCGGTTGGGCCGGCGCCATGGCCGGCCCCTTTGCTTTGGGCGCCGGGGAGACCCTCCGCCGCGAGCTGCTGCTCAACTCCACCCGGCTCGAGCTGCCGGCCCTTTCGGTCGAGGGCGAAAGCCGCTGCGCGGTCAATGCGCGGGGCGGGGCGCTGGCGGTCGCGCTCTGGGAAGAAATCCGCAAGGCGCTCACCGCCAGCGTGATTTCCGACGAAGGGACGCCCCAGCCGCTCCATATCCGCGAGTTCAGCCGGGATCTCGACCTCGCCGGGCGGCCGCTCCGGGAGCACCTGGTGGTGTCGCGGGTATTCATCCGCCACAGCTACTCCGCGCTCTCCCCCAGGACGCTCGCCGAGGGAGGATTCATTTTTCCACGGGGCGACCGCACGATGTACGCGGCCCCCGATGCCCGGTCGCTGCTCTCGGAGGAATTCGTAGCCGGCCACTGCTTCCGCGCGGTGCCGGGCCAGGGCTCCCTGGTGGGGCTGGCGTTCGAGCCGTCCCGGGACCGCAAGGTGATCGACGTGCGGGGCACCCTCTGGGTGGACCGGGAGAGCAGCGAGCTCGATTTCCTCGAATACCGCTACACCAGTTTGCCCGAGCACCTGGCGCGGGGAGAGCTGGGAGGACGGGTCGCCTTTCGCCGGCTTGCCTCCGGGACCTGGATCGTGGGCGCGTGGCACATCCGTCGGCCCCACCTGCTGCGGGAGGAGATTCGGGGCGCCGGCAACACCACCCGGTTCCGGGTCCGCACTACCGGGTTCAACGATCGCGGTGCCAGAGTTGAGGTGGCCACCGATTCCCTGGGACGAATCAGCCGGGCCGTGGTGCGCGGGCGGATCTGGGACAGCATCGCCGGCCGGGGACTCGCCGATGCCGTGGTCTATCTCGAGGGGCTCCCGGATTCGATCGTGACCGACAGCGCCGGCCGGTTCGAATTCGCGGTCGCCGACTCCGGAGAACGCGTCCTGGCGATCCGCCACCGGCGAGCCGGGTTGCTGGGCCGTCCGGCCCGGGTTGCGGTGCGACTCGCGCCCCGCGACACCGCGAGCGCCGATTTCTCGGTGCCGTCGCTCCAGACCTTTGCCCGCACTCTCTGCGGGACCACCTGGATGTACTCCGGGCTCGCCGGCATTCTCACCTCGCCGGACAGCCTGCCGCTCTCCGGCCTTACGGCGCGGATCTCCTGGACCACGCCCGCCGGGGAGCGGAGGGAGG
>DATFGC010000131.1:0-3817 GCA_035249765.1 Gemmatimonadales bacterium
CTCAGTGAGTCCGTCCAGCAGCCGGTTGATGGCGCGCTCCGGCTGGTAGGTCTCGTCGATCCGCGCGGCGATCAGCCGGGGCGAGGCCACCTTGAGGGTGACCCGGCGTCCGGTCACGAACCGCAGGGTCTCTTCCAGCTCGAGGTCGTGGGGATTCGCGGTGGCCAGGGTGATGGTGCGGTCGTCGGCAGCGAGGGGAAAGACCTGGTGCTTGCGGGCGACCGACTCGGGAAGCAGGGTGACCGCGCGGGGATCGGCGGCGGCAAGGTCGGCGCGCTGGACCTTGAAGCGGGAGACCAGGGCGTCGAGGATCTTTTCCTCGGTTGCATAGCCCCGGGCGACGATCCGTTCCCAGAGCGTCCCGTCATCGCCTCGCCGAAGCTCCTCGACCTGGACCCCAAGCAGGACGCCGGCCTCCTGGAGTACCGGGGCGAGCCACTGGTCGGGAGGCGGGGAGGCGATGGGTCTCTGGTTCAAGTCACCTCGGGACAATGGAGTTTGGTGCCGGACCGCCCTATAACTACAATTCCCGCAACGAAGTAGCAACCCCACCCGACCCCTCGAGCACAGCATGAATCGGATGCCATGGTGGTAGCTGGAAGCGTCCGGGTACCCGGCGACAAGAGCCTCACGCACCGGCTCCTGCTGCTGGCCGGATTGGCGCCGGGCCGTTCCCGAATCCGGGGCGCGCTGACCTCGCTCGATGCCCGTTCCACTGCGGGAGTGCTTCGCGCGCTGGGCGCGGGAGTCACACCGCTGCGCGCCGGTGCGGAAGTCATCGTGGCCGGCCGGCGGCGGTTCAGACGCCCCGAACTGGCGCTCGACTGTGGCAATTCCGGGACCAGTGCGCGGCTGGTGCTGGGACTCCTGGCCGCGCATTCCTTTCGGGCCGTCCTGACCGGCGATGCGTCACTCCGTCGCCGGCCAATGCGAAGGGTGACCGAGCCGCTCGCGGCGATGGGCGCCCGGTTCGAAGCCGCCGACCCGGACCGATTGCCGCTGGCGATTCGGGGCGGCCCGCTCTCTCCCCTCGAATGGCGGCTCCCGGTCTCCAGCGCCCAGATCAAGGGATGCCTGCTCTTTGCCGGGCTGGCTTCCGGAAAGACCGTTGCCCTCTTCGAGCCCAACGGCCGCTCCCGGGACCATTCCGAGCGACTGCTACGGGCCTTCGGCTTCGCGGTGGTGGAAGACAGCCAGGGTTGGATCCGGTTTGCCCCCACCGGACGGCTCAGGCCCTTCGACTCGACGGTGCCCGGAGATCCGTCCTCGGCGGCATTCCTGGTCGGCGCGGCCCTGCTGGCGGAGCGCGGCGCCCTGCGGATCGAAGCCGTCGGACTCAACCCGACCCGCACCGGATTCCTCCGGGTGATCGAGCGCATGGGCGGCTCGGTGGTGGCCGAACAGTCCCGGGACGTTGCCGGGGAGCCGGTGGGCGACCTGATCGTGACGCCGTCGAATCTGGGCGCCACCGCCGTGACCCCGGGAGAAATTCCCGCGCTGATCGACGAGATTCCCCTCCTCGCGGTGCTGGCCTCGCGGGCGCGGGGCGAAACCCGCTTCTACGAAGTCGGAGAGCTCAGGGTCAAGGAGAGCGACCGGCTCGGGCTGCTCGCGGCCAATCTGCGGGCCGTCGGGGTGAAGGCCGCGGCCGAGGGAGACATGCTCTCGGTCGTGGGCAGTGACCTGCCTCCCAGGGGCAGGGTTCGCACCGAGGGAGACCATCGCCTCGCGATGGCGTTCGCGGTGCTGGGCACGGTGCAGGGCGCGAAGATCCGAGTCGACAACATGGACTGCGCCTCGGTGAGTTTTCCGGGCTTCGTCGACGCACTCCGAGGCATCAATGCCGGGCAGAAAGGCAGGTCCCGCTGACCGCTCACCGCTTACCGCTCACCCGACTGGTCATCGCGATCGATGGCCCCTCGGCGAGCGGAAAGTCCAGCACCGCCGGCGCGGTGGCCCGGGCCATCGGCGCGGTCCACCTCGATTCCGGGGCGCTCTACCGGGCGCTGACCGCGGTGGCCCAGGATCTTCCCGACCGCACCGCCGATGCGGTGGTGCGGGTAGCCGAGGCGCGCGACCTGGAGCTCCGGGAGGTCGGGGGCGAGCTGGTACCCTTCCTGGACGGCCGGGACGCCGAGCATCTGCTCCGCTCTCCGGAGGTCACCGCCCTGGTGTCCGAAGTGAGCGCGCTGGCCGGGGTGCGCGACTGGGTCAACGCCCGGATCCGGGCCGCGGCGCGGAGCGACCGGTCTCTGGTGATCGACGGGCGGGACATCGGCACCGTGGTGTTCCCCCGCGCCCCGGTCAAGATTTTCCTGACCGCGAGCCCCGAGGCCCGGGCTCGCCGCCGGTTGCTCCAGCAGGGCCAGGAGCCCGACCTGGCCCGGGTCCAGCGGGAAACGGCCCGGCTCATGGAGCGCGACCGGCTCGACAGCACCCGCGCCGTGGCCCCGCTCACCTCGGCCGAGGATGCCGTCATCCTCGACACCACCAGCCTGGGCTTCGACGAGCAGATTGGCCGGATCGTGCGGGTGGTGCGGGAGCGGCTCGGTGAGACGAAGACGTGAGAGGTGAGAGGTGAGAGGTGAGACGTGAGCGTTGTAAGTTTCCAGCCGTCCAGCCGTCCAGCCGTCCAGCCGTCCAGCCGTCCAAGGGGCCTTTTGCGCCTTTGCGCCGTTGCGCCCTTCCGCCTATCTTGGATGGCTCCCCAGCGCACTCCGCGCCGGGGAACCACCCCCAGCCCGGCGGCGCTCCCGGCCCCGGTCCGAAAGCGAACTCTCCGTCATGACCAACGTCTCCCCGCCCGAATCGTTCTCCACTCCCACCGGCCTCCGGGTCCGCGAAGACCTCATCGACGAGAACTACTCGTCCGAGGACTACGAAAAGATGCTCTCGATGTACGAGGGCACCATGGCGTCCATCGCCGAAGGCGAGATCGTCAAGTCCAAGGTGCTCCGGGTCACCGACAACGCGGTCATCCTGGACGTCGGGTTCAAGTCCGAGGGCTCGGTTCCCCTGGACGAGTTCAAGGACATCCCCAAGGAAGGCGATGAAGTCGAGGTCTTCCTGGAGCACCTGGAGGACCAGGAGGGCGCGGTCGTCCTGTCCAAGAAGAAGGCCGACTTCATGCGGGTGTGGGAGAAGATCCGGATCGCCCACGAGAGCGATCAGCCGGTCGAAGGCACCCTGATGAAGAAGATCAAGGGCGGAGTGGTGGTGAACGTGATGGGGGTGGACGCCTTCCTGCCCGGGTCGCAGATCGCGCTGCGCCGGGTGCCCAACATCGACGAGCTGCTGGGACAGAGCTACGAATTCAAGATCATCAAGCTCAACAAGCGGCGCCGCAACATCGTGGTGAGCCGCCGGGTCATCCTGGAGACCGAGCGCGCCAGCAAGCGCGAGCACCTGATGAAGGAGCTCGAGGTCGGCCAGGTCCGGAAGGGGATCGTCAAGAACATCACCGATTTCGGGGCCTTCATCGACCTGGGCGGGGTGGACGGCCTGCTGCACATCACCGACATGTCCTACGGCCGGGTGTCGCACCCGACCGAGCTGGTCCAGATCGGCAGCGAGGTCGAGGTGAAAGTGCTCGACATCGACTGGCAGCGGGAGCGGATCTCCCTCGGCATGAAGCAGCTCCAGAACTACCCCTGGAAGGATGTCGCCGAGAAGTATCCGGTGGGCACCCGGGTGCAGGGGAAGGTGGTGTCGATCACCAACTACGGGGCCTTCGTCGAGCTGGAGCCGGGGATCGAGGGCCTGGTGCACATCTCCGAGATGAGCTGGACGCGGAACGTGCGGCACCCGTCGAAGATCG
>DATFGC010000132.1:0-5368 GCA_035249765.1 Gemmatimonadales bacterium
GTAATAGTCGGCGAGCTGGCCGCCTCCGTTGAAGCGCTCGTCCACGATCACCGCGTCCTTGTGGGCCTGGGGGTAGAAGTAGCGCTTGAAGGACTCGTACCCCGATCCGCCGGTATTGGGGACGTACACGTAGGCGACCCGCCCACCGGTCGCCGAGTCCACCTTGCGGAGGTTGCCCTCGATCCAGGCCCGGTTCCGGAGGGCGGACTCGCTGGCCACCGGAACGACCTTGAGGGTCCGCGAGCCGGTGCCGTCGGCACTGGGTCCCACGGTGATCTCGACCGTGCGTCCCACCGTCTGCTCGAAAGGCTGGTACACGCTGGCGGGGGGACGAAGATCGGCGCCGTTCACCGCCAGGAGGTATTCCCCGGCCCGCACGTCCACGCCCGGCTCGCTGAGCGGAGACCGCAGGGTGGGGTTCCAGTTGACGCCGCCGTACACCCGGGCAAACCGGTAGCGGCCATTGGCCACGTCGTAGTCGGCGCCCAGCAGTCCGACCCCCACCCGGGGCGGCGTCTGAAGCCGCTGGCCGGGGCTGAGATAGCTGTGCCCGACCCGGAGCTCGCTCAGCATCCAGCGAATGATCCGGTCCACGTCGGCCCGGCTCGAGGCCTGGGAGATCAGCGCGCTGTACCGGGCCTTCTGGGCGTTCCAGTCCACTCCGTGATAGTTGGTGGCGTAGAAATAATCCCGGTTGATCCGCCAGGCTTCCTCGAACATCTCGCTCCACTCCGCCCGCGGGTCGATCCGGAGATCCACCGCCGCCACGTCCAGTCGGCCTTCGGCGGGCTTGGGCATGGCGCTCGAGGTCACGAACCAATTGGCGCCCTGGCGGTAGAGCAGCTTCTTCCCGTCCCGGGTGAGCTCGAAGCCGTCGGCCTCCGCGATCGCGACGTCGTCCTTCCGCTTGGTGATGTCGTAGCGGCGGACCACGCCCTTGCCGTCGGTCATCCGGAGATAGAAGAGCTGGTTGGCTTCCCCGACCGCGATCTGCCCGATCTCCGCCCGCGGGATGGGGAAGGCGACGATCCGGTTGGCGATCCCGTCCAGGGCGACCGCCACGCTGGGCGGGGGCGGGGGCGGGGATGCCGGCGTCGCGGCGGGCCGGGCCGAGTCGGGGCGGACGAGGCCCTTTTCCTCGTCGCTCTCCCGCGCGAAAGGATTGGGCGCGTCCCGGGTCAGCGCGATGGCGTAGACCGCCCGGGTCCGCCGGTTGTCGGCGGTGCTCTGGGCAAACCAGTCCAGCGCCGGGCCGGCGTCGGTCGAGGCGATGACGTAGAGGTACTTGCCGTTCCGCTCGAACACCGGCTGGGTCACTTCGCTGAGCCCGTCGGTCACCGGCGTGGAGCGATTCTGCTCGCCGTCGTATAAATAGAGCGCGCTGACCAGCGGGTTAGGCTGGGCGGTGTAGGCCAGCCAGCGGGAATCCGGCGACCAGGCAAAGCTCAGCATGCCGATCGGGGTGTAGACCCGGTTGCCGCCGACCCGGGTGCTCTTCCCGGAGGCGACGTCCAGCACGAAGATGGACTGGGAGTTGTCCTGGTAGGCGATCCGCTTGCCGTCGGGAGACCACTCCAGGTTGGCGTAAAACCCCGCGCCGCCGAGCCGGATGACCCGGTGGGCGCCCCTGGCGTCCTGCGGAGCGAGATGGAGCTGGTATTCACCGCCCTGGTCCGACAGGAAGGCGATCTGCTTCCCGTCGGGGGACCAGGCCGGGGTCCGGTCGTGCGCGCCGGGCGAGGAGGTCAGGTTCCGGGGATCGCCCTTTTCGGCCGGCACCGTCACGATCTCGCCCCGCATCTCGAACGCGGCGCGGGCGCCGCTGGGAGAAAGCGAGACCCCGCGAATAAAATCCGAGCCCTTGACCCAGCGGGGCCGGGTTTCGCGGAGGTCGGCCGCCACCCCGATGGTGAGCCTGGCGACGGCACCAGAGGCCGGGGTCAGGCGATGAAGCCAGCCGCCCTGCTCGTACACGATGTTGCCGCCGCCCGCCGCCGCCGCCATCACCGGGAAGTCGGCGTGGGTGGTGACCCGGGTGACCGCCTTGGTGCGGCGATCGTACTTGTAGAGGTTGAACTCGCCGTCCCGGTCGGAGCGGAACCACACCACCTCGGGTTCCAGCCACATCGGGTCCACGTCATTGGAGCGCCCGGCCGGCTGGGGCACCTTCTCGACTTCCCAGGTGCGGGTATCGATCAGCCAGAGCTGGGAGACCCGCCCGCCCCGGTAGCCCTTCCACTGCTCGAAGGCCCGGCCGATCGGGTTGTAGGCGATGTAGCGCCCGTCGGGCGAGTAGGTCGCCTGCGCGGCGTTGGGGATCGGCAGCCGCTGCTCGACTCCGCCACCGGCCGGGACCGTCCAGAGCTGGGTGTAGCGGTTGGAGAAATCGGCCCGGTTGGAGGTGAAGAGGACGCTGCTGCCGTCGGAAGAGAAGGCCTGCGGAGTGTCGTTACCGGGATGCCAGGTCAGCCGGAGCGGCTCTCCTCCGGCGGCGGGGACGACGTACACGTCCACGTTGCCGTCGTAGTTGCCGGCGAAGGCGATCCAGCGGCCGTCCCGGGAGAACACCGGCGAGGTCTCGTCGCCGTCGGCGCTGGTGAGGCGCCGTACGTCGCCGCCGTCGAGCCGCGCGCTCCAGAGATCGCCGCCATAGGCGAAGGCGACGTGGGTCGCGCTCGCCGCCGGCTGGGACAGCAGCCGCGTGTCGGTGGTGCTGATCTGGGCCGGGGCGGGGCGAGCGGTGGCGCAAATCAGGGCAACAAGAAACAGTCTGGGGGTGGAGCGAAAAGCGGGCATGTCGTTGGCCGGTAGAGGCGCGAAGGACGCGGAAGACGCGGAAGACGCGAACCGACATTATAGCTCACTTTGCGTCTTGGCGTCTTTACGTCGTTGCGTCTACACCCCCAGCAAGCTCGCCGCATTCCCTCCCAGAATCTTCGCCTCATCCGCGGGCGGGAGTCCAAGTCCTCGAATGGCTCCGAGCATCTTGGGGATGCTGCCGATCTGATGGGGATAATCGCTCCCCGCCAGGATCTGCTCCACCCCCGCAAATTCGATGGCCAGCCGGAGCGCGGCCGGATCGAAATTGACGGTGTCGTAGTAGAACCGCTTGAGGTGCTGGCTCGGCGGCAGCTTCAAATCCTTGCGGCACTCGGCAAAGGCGTGGAAGCCCCGGTCCAGCCGCTCGGCCAGGTAGGGGATCGTCCCGCCCAGGTGCCCCAGCACCCACCTGATGCCGGGAAACCGCTCCGGGATGCCGGCAAAGACCAGGTGGGCCGCCGCCAGCGTGGTGTCGAACAGGAATCCCACCAGCGGCATCAGCCAGTACTCCTGCATCGCCTCGACGCCCAGCGGAAAGGTGGGATGGATGTACATCACCGCTCCGGCCTCGCCGGCCCGCTCCCAGAGGGGCCAGAACCGCCGGTCGGCCAGGGGGACGCCGTTCACGTTGCCCATCAGCATGCACCCCTTGAATCCCATCGTCTGTACCCGCTCGAACTCGGCCACTGACGCTGCCGGATCGTTGAGCGGCAGGGTGGCCAGGGCGGTGAACCGGGTGCCCCGGGTGGCCATCACCTCGGCGAAGGCATCGTTCACCAGCGCCGCCAGCTTGGCGGAGCGGTCCGGCGTTTCCAGCAGGGTGCCGGGGCAGGTAAGCGAGATGAGCTGGTGATCCACCCCTTCGGCCGCGAGCACGGTCTCCCGGTAGGCGATGTCCCGGTGTCCCGGCACCGCGATGTTCGCGTCCCCGGGGGAATAGAGCACCGGATTCCCCTCGGCATCATCGCGGACCTTGAGCTCGCTGTTGCCGGCGCGCAGGGCGTCGATGAAGGCGGGAGGGTAGTAATGGTTGTGGACGTCGATCACCGTCATGCGGCGGCCTTGGATGAGGTTCTGCGGGTGCGAAGGAAATAGACCGGGAGGCCGAGCAGCACCAGTCCCAGTCCCTTGAGGGTGCTGGAGGGATCGGCGACCACCTGGTTCACCACCACGGCGAACGCCGCGATCGCGAACAACGCCGGCAGCACCGGATATCCCGGGACGGAATACTGCCGGGAGAGATCGGTCCGCCGCCGGAGCCGGAAGAGCCCGATGGCCATGAGCCCGAAGAAGATCCACTCGGTGTAGACCACCAGGGTGAACAGGGTCCGGAAGGTGCCGGTGGCCACCAGCACCGAGGCCCAGACCGCCTGGAGCAGAATGGCGCGATGGGGGGTCTGATGGCGGGGATGGATCGCGCCGGCCCAGCGGAACAGCAGGCCATCCTGCGCCATGGCGAGATAGACCCGGGGCCCGGCCAGGATGATGCCGGCCAGCCCGCCGAAGGTGGAGAACATCACCAGGGCCGAGATCGCCGAGCCGCCGCCGCGCCCCAGCAGCGCATCGGCGAAATCGGCGGCAACCCGGGTGGAGGACGCCACGGTGTCCATCGGAAGCACGTAGAGGTACACCGCGTTCATCGCCAGGTACACCGCGGTGACCACCAGGGTGCCGACGGCCAGGGCGCGGGGGATAGTGCGCCGGGGATCGACCGTCTCGTCCGAGGTGTAGGTCACCATGTGCCAGCCGCCGAAGGCGAAGAGTCCCGCAACCAGGCCGGTCAGGACCTCGCGCAGGCTGACCGGTGTCGCGGTCGCCGGGCCGACGAAGTGCTCCGGAACCCGCCCGCCCAGCAGCAGCCCCATCCCCACGATCAGCAGCACCGCCAGCAGCTTGCCGGCGGTGAACCAGGTCTGGAGCCGGCTGCCCTGGCGCACGCCCAGGTAGTTGATCCAGGAAAGCAGCAGGATCACCCCGATCGCCACCGCTTTGGTCTGCAGCGGGTCCAGCGGGATCACATAACCCGCATAGCGGGCGAATACCACCGCGATGGCCGCGATGATTCCCGAGTGCATGCTCCAGAACATCGCCCAGCCCCAGAGGAATCCCAGCCAGGGGCCGAAGGCCTCGGTGAGGTAGACGTACACCCCGCCGGTCCGGGTAAAAGCAGATGCCAGCTCGGCGGTGATCAGCGCGCCGATCAGGGTGATCCCTCCGGCCAGCAGCCAGACGCCGAGCACGCCGGCCACCGAGGGGACGCTGGTGGTGACCTCGGAGGGCTGCACGAAGATCGAGGCGCCGATGATGGTCCCGATCACCAGCGCGGTGGCGTGGGGAAGGCGGATGGCGCGATTCAGCTGGCTCATGCGGCGATACGGCGCAAAGGCGCAATGGCGCTAAGGCGCAACGGAACCACCTTGCGCCGTTCCGCCCTTGCGCCCTTCCGCCAACGCAGTCATGAACGCCCGCGCCCGTTCCGGCGCCGGGCCGGGAGAGCGGGGGCCCGGCACGCCGGGGACGGGCGCGACTTCGAGCAGAGCAAAGACCG
>DATFGC010000133.1:0-7747 GCA_035249765.1 Gemmatimonadales bacterium
TTACCAGCGCGACCAACCCGATCTCGCTGGGCATCGGCACCAACGCCGGGAGCGGAACCCTGTCCGGCGTCACCACCATGGCGGCTGTGAACGGCGTCGCCACCTTTTCGGGGCTGAGCATCAACAAGGCCGGCACCGGCTATACCCTCTTCGCCGCGTCGCCGAATCTCGTGAACGCAACCAGCACCCCGTTTACCGTGACGGCCGGCCCGGCCAGTCTGGTTGCGTTCACGGCGCAACCGTCTGGCACCATCACCGGTACCCCGATCTCCCCGGCCGTGGCGGTGGCGATACGAGACCTGTTCGGCAACCTGGTTACCACCGCGACCCACAGCGTCACGATCGCCATCGGTACCAATCCCGGGGGCGGAACCCTGTCCGGCACGACGACCGTCGCGGCCGTTAACGGGGTGGCGACCTTCCCCGATCTGAGCATCGACAAGGCCGGCGCCGGCTACACCCTCACCGCGACGGCGGCCACTCTGATCGCCGGAGTGAGCCCGGGGTTCACCATCAGGGACCCGCTGATCTTCGCGACCATAACCGCTGGGTACTTTCACTCCTGCGGATTCACGACGGGCGGGGCGGCGTACTGCTGGGGCGATAATCGCAGCGGCCAGCTCGGCAGCGGCGGGGGGGACCACAGCAATGTCCCGGTCCAGGTCGCCGGCGGACTGGACTTCGGCGGGCTGGGTGCGGGGCGGACCCACACCTGCGGGGTGACCACGGCAGGCGCCGGGCATTGCTGGGGCGACAACGCGCTGGGGAGCGGCACCGGCACCGCCCCGACCCCGCGGGCGGTCGCTGGGGCGGTGACCTTTGCCAGGGTCATCGCCGGGTATGGGCACAGCTGCGGCGTGGCCACCAGCGGGGCAGGGTATTGCTGGGGCTCGAATGGGTCGGGCGAGCTCGGCAACGGGACCACGACTTCGAGCAATGTCCCCGTCCTGGTCTCCGGCGGGCTTGTCTTCGCGAGCATCAGCCCCGGGCGTGGCTTCAGCTGCGGACTCACCACCGCCGGCAAGGCATACTGCTGGGGGAGCAATTTCCAGGGTGAGCTTGGGGATGGGACCACAACCCCGCGTACCAGCCCGGTCGCGGTCTCGGGTCAGCTCACCTTCGCCCTGGTCAGCGCCGGGGCCTTCCACGGCTGTGGACTGACCACCGGAGGGCAGGCATACTGCTGGGGCTGGAATGACTTGGGCCAGCTGGGCAGCGGCTTCGGGGGCACGAGCGGCACGCCGAAGCCGGTCGGTGGCGGCCTGACCTTCGTGACCCTGAGTGCCGGTAACCGTCATACCTGTGGGGTGACGCCCGCCGGCGTCGGATACTGCTGGGGAGATAACTCTAACGACATGCTGGGCACCGGCAGCCCGAACAACGCCGGGGTGCCCGAGTCAGTGGTGGGCGGGCTCAGCTGGGCGACCATCAGTGCGGGACGGTTTCACACCTGCGGGGTGACCACAGCCGGCGCGGCGTACTGCTGGGGAGCCGGAGGAGCGATCGGCGACGGGACCAACCTGGGCCGGCCGGTGCCTACTCGGGTTTTCTGATTTGTCTGGAGGCCGTGTAGCAAACCGACGACCAACACCCTATTGAGGGGCGACGCCTTGGCGGGGGTCCTTTGGGGGCAGTCTTTCAAAATATGCCGTCCAGGCACTATGGCTTGAACGGCATATTCTGAGGAATCAGCTCCGCAACCTCACCGGCGTTTTTTGGTTACCGGCTTCGCTCCTCCCGAGCCAGATTGATGCAATCTTAGCTACGCTCGGGGTCCTCCGCGTCCCCCGCGTCTGCACATCCTACCTCGAAGTCCGCTCAAACCGCACCCCGCGGACCCGCCCGCTGCTCATGAGGAAACCGTCGATCTTCCCGCCCTTGCGGGTGAATCGCACCAGGTAGGCGCCGCCGAACACATCGCCCCAGACCGGCTGCAGGTTCCGGTCGACCCCCCAGCGGGTCTTGATCGTGAGCGAGCTGTCGCCGGCCACCAGCTGATAGGTCACCCCCAGCTCGTCGCTCTGGTAGGTCCCGGCATACTGGGTGAGCTCGGCCCTGGTCTTTCCGGCCGCGGCGGCGGCCACCCGTTTCGCCACCACCGGCGCCCGGGGCGGCGAGCCCAGAAAAGTCTGGACCACCGAGCCGTCGGGCCGGAATTCCAGCTCGGTCTCCGTGTTCGCCACCCGGAACCTGGTCGCCGTCATCGGCAGGAGCGCCGGCCCATTGACCCGGCCCAGGACCAGGGTGTCGCGCCGCAGGGTCACGAACTGAGGCGCGCCGGTCCGGGGGTTCTCGTACACCCCGGCAAAGGGCGCGAGCTGCAGGGCGGTGAGGCTGATCGCGGCGCGGGCCGGGGCCGGCTCTTTGGCGAGCTTGCCGGCCAGCAGGACCTCGAGCATCTGCTCGGCGAGAAGGCCGGGTATCGCGGTCGAGGCGTTGCACAGTACGGTGACGGCAAGCCCGTGCTCCGGGGCCCGGCCCGACCAGGTCCGGTACCCGGCGTCGCCGCCGCTGTGGCTCACCACCAGCACCCCGCGCTGCCGGCCCAGCCCCAAGCCCAGGCCGTATCCGGTGGTGTCGCCGCTCGCGAGGGTGGCGCTGGTGGCCATCTGCCGGAGCAGCGGCTCGGTTCCCACCACCGGTTTGGCGTGATTGGCCTCCCACTTGAGCAGGTCGCCCACCGTGGTGAACAGGCTGGTCGCGCCGTAGGTGTCGTAGTTGGGCAGGCTCACCCGCCAGCCGCCGGTGACGCGGGCATAACCCGCGGCCTTCCCCTTGACGATCATGTTGTAATCGTCGTGGAAGTGGGTGCTGGTCATGCCGAGGGGGCGGAAGATCCGTTCGTCGGCAAAGGCGCGGAGCGACTTCCCGCTCACCCGCCGCACGATGGTCCCGGCCAGGGTGTAGCCGGTGTTGCTGTAGAGGTATTCGGTGCCGGGGACGAAGTTGAGGGCCTTCTGGCGGGGGACGATCTCCAGCACGTCGGCTTCGGTGATCCGGTTCTCCTCGAACCGTCCGCCCCGCGCCATGATGAGGAGATCCCACTGGTCCCGGAGCCCGCTGGTGTGGGTCAGCAGGTGCCGGATGGTGATGACGTGGCCGTAGTCGGGCAGCTCGGGGAGGTGTTTCCGGATGTCGTCGTCGAGCGAGAGCTTCCCGTCGGCGGCCAGCAGCATGATCGCCATGGCGGTGAACTGTTTGGAGACCGAGGCCACGTGGAAGATGGTGGCCGGGGTGATCGGGATGTCGTGCTCCAGGTTGGCCATCCCGTAGCCGTTCTGAAACACCAGCTCGCCGTTCCGGGACACGCCCGCGGCGCAGCCGGGGCCGCTGGTCGAGGTCCAGGTCGCGAAGACCCGGTTGAGGGCGATCCGGGTGCTGTCGGGGAAGCCCTGCTGGGCGGGGGCCGGGGACTGGAAGAGCGCGAGCGCGATTGCAAGGAGCATGGAGCACCTCTCAGGGCACGGTGATCGTCGTCCCTCTGGTCGCCGACCGGAACTCACTCCCCAGACTCGGGCGGACTTCGAAGATCCCGGTTCCGGTAAACCCGAATCCGCTCGCCGCCACGACGTTGAGCCCCCCGGTCAGCCTGGACGCCACCGGGAACCCGGCCAGACTGGAGATGTCCGGCATCGTGATGTCGTACCCGAGCGGATTCCCGGAGGCCGCCAGCCAGGCGCCGGTCGCCAGAATGCTCAGGGCGTTGCTGGAACCCGTTGCGCCCAGGACATCGATGGCGGCGCCCTTGTTGTACTCCACCGGCAGGGTGCCCTGGAACCGGAATCGCGGATAGGATCCCGCGGCAGCCTGTGATATGGTCGGGGCACCGAGGGTGGGGCCGAGTGCGAGGGTCTGGTCGCTCACCGGGCCGACGTATTTCAGCGCGACTCGAAAATTGTCCGGGTTGCTGACCGGCGACGCGAACACGATGAGTGCGTGCAGGTCTCCGGCCACCATGTGGGCCGCGTCGAGGCCGGCCCACGGGCGCGAGGCGGTCGGGCTCGGCGACAGGTCGAACCAGAGTCCCGCCTGAGTATTGGCCGTCACCAGATCGATGAAGACCTCCAGGTTGTCGCCGGCCCCGCCGGTGATCGTCGCGGTCGCGGTGGCCGGGGCAAACGCTGCCGGCCCGTTGAAGTCGATGACCGAGGGCAGCGATCCCCCGTCCGCCACATTGAGGTTGCGGAAGAGGATGATCCGGTCCGGCGCGCTTCCCGGGACAGTGCGGGAGCCGACCAGGTCCAGCGGGCCCGCCGGTACCTCGGTGAACGTCACCGGGTTGGTGGAGGCGGCCCCGTCAAAAATCACGGTGCTGCCGAACGAGACGATGCCGTAGGAGCCGGCTGGAACACCCGCCACGGTTCCGGTCACGGTCTTGGTGGCTCCGCTCTGGGCGCAGCTCTCGGCGGCGTCCTCGGCAAGCTCGTTGGTGGAGGCGTAGCGGACTTCGGTCAGGTATTCGCCCGGGGAAATCTGCTGCACGAACATCACCCCGCCGCGCCCCTGGGTGAGGGTGAAGCTGAACCGGGTGGTACCGCCCGACACCGATCCGGTCACCGCCTGCCAGGGACCGGTGCCATCCTGAAAGGCGACGAAGGCCGGAACGGCGGCCGCGCTGCAGAACTGGTACTGGATATTGCCGCCGGCCGGCGGCTGCGGCACCGTGACCGTGATGGTTGCGGTCTTGGTCCCCGGTCCGGTCGCGCTGCCCTGGATGGTGAGGACGTGGCTGCCCGGGGCGACGGCCGCCGCCACGCTGATCGCCAGCGCCGACTCGCTCCCTGTGGCAGGTGTCGGGGTGAAGACGCCGGTGATCCCGGCCGGGGGATTCTGCAGGGCCAGCGACACTTCGCCGGTGAAGTTGGTCCGGGCGATGGTGACGGTGGCGCTGCTGCTGCCTCCGGCGACGATGCTGAGTGCGGCCGGGGCCACGGTCAGGGAGTAGTCGGCCCCGGTGTTGCCGGTAGGTCCGTCGTCGCTGCAGGCCAGCGCGAGGAGTTGAGCCAGGATCAGCGCGCAGGACCAGCGTCGGTTAAGAGTCCGGGTCGGCATGGGAGTCCTCCGTCGTCCTCGGTCAATCGCGGGGGGAGGGGCAGCTCTCGGCGCGCAGCCCGGCCGCGCAGGCCAGCGCCGTTCGGGATCGCCAGAGTCGAACCGTCGCGATGGAAGGCTGGGTGTAGCCGGGAGGGTCTGAGGCGCCCCCGATGAGATTCCGGGAATTGATGGTGTTGGTGGTCAGCAGACCGCCCAGGTAGCCCGGGGGCAAGTGTTCGAGCCGGAGGTAGCAGCGCTGGGACAGCAGGCCGGGCTCGGGAACGTCGGTTCCCAGAGTTTCGCATTCGCCCCGGCCCGTGAAGGGGACGGTCCCGACTACGCCCTGAGCGAAGAAGTTGAACTTGCTGGCGGGGAGCTGGGCGAGGCAGGCATGGAGCCGGCCGACCTCCTGCACATCGGCGTCGGTAACCCGGCCATCCGGTGCCACCCCGACCGACCGGAAGGAGTAGTGGTCCTCGATGGTCGCGCCGGCAAATCCGGCATGGCCCTGAGAGCAGAACGCTGTGGGCGACACCCGGGAAGTCCGCCAGGAACGGGCGATGTAGATCGATTCGACCGAATCGGCCGGGGACTGGGCGGCGAGCGAGGTGACCGCTACACCTAAGGCGAATGCAGCGGCAACGGGGAGGACGACGAGGGACATGGCCATAACTATGGGCTCGGCCGGGGAGTCGCGATAGTGACCCGGGCGACGAGTGGGACTCGCCATAGGCGACGATTGGGCCGCTGGGATGTCGCTGGAGTCTCAGGATCTCGTTGGCCCGTAGGCGCCGTAGGCGAGTCCCACTCTAGCCCGGGGGAGAGATCGACCCCTTCGCTCCGCTCAGGGTGACCAGCCCGGGGGAGAGATCGGCCCCTTCGCTGCTCCTCCGCGTCGCTCAGGACAGGGCTCAGGGTGACTAGCGCCGCAGCAGGCCCTCGAGGGTCTCGAGGTCGATCGGCTTGGCCAGGTGATGGTCGAACCCCGCCGCCCGGGAGCGCTCCCGGTCCGCGTCGGAGCCCCAGCCGGTCTGGGCGATCAGCAGCAGCCCCTCGAGCTCCGGCATCGCCCGGAGCCGCCGGGCCAGCTGGTAGCCGCTCTCGCCCGGCAAGCCGATGTCCAGCAGGGCGACCTCGGGCCGGAACGACCCCAGCGCCTGGAGCGCACCCGCCGCGTCGCTGGCCTCCCGCACTTCGTGGCCCGCCAGCCGGAGCAGCAGGGCGAGGCCCCGGACCTGATCCACGTTGTCGTCCACCACCAGGATCCGCCGCGGCTCGACCGCCGGCTTGGGCGCCGCCGGGGCCAGCGCGTTGCGCTGGGCTTCCCGGCGCTCCGGCCGGATCCTGGTGGCGAGGGGGATCCGCACGATGAATTCGCTGCCCTGCCCCGGGCCCGCGCTCCGGGCCAGGAGGCTCCCGCCGTGGAGTTCGACCAGGCTCCGGGCCAGCGCCAGCCCGACCCCTAACCCGGAATTGGCGTGCCCGAGGGTTTGGTGGCCCTGGGTAAAGATCTGGAAGATGTCTTCCAGCGCGCTTTCCGGAATCCCGACCCCGCTGTCCCGCACCACGATCACCGCCTCGGCGCCCTCCACCGCAGCGGTGAGCTCGATCCGGCCGCCCTTGGGGGTGAACTTGGCGGCGTTGTTGAGCAGGTTGAGCACCACCTGCGCGATCCGCACCGGGTCGACCTCCAGCAGCACAGGCCGCTCCGGCAGGCTGATCGTCATCTGATGCTCGGCGCTCTCGATCGCGTGGCGGGCGCTCTCCAGCGCGCTCCGGAGCACCGTCGCCAGCTCGATCCGCTCTCGTCGCAGCTCGATCCGGCCCCGGGTGATCCGGGAGATGTCGAGCAGGTCGTCCACCAGCCGCACCAGGTGGGTGAGCTGCCGCTCGATCACGTCGCGGGCCTCCCGCACCTCCGGCTCGGCGGGAGGCCGGAGCTGCATGATCGCGAGCGCGCTCC
Source organism: Gemmatimonadales bacterium (assembly GCA_035249765.1). Taxonomy (GTDB): domain Bacteria; phylum Gemmatimonadota; class Gemmatimonadetes; order Gemmatimonadales; family GWC2-71-9; genus JABFSM01. The sequence continues at coordinate 6,998 of DATFGC010000133.1, forward strand.
GGATCGGGGCCAGCGGATTGCGCAGCTCGTGGGAGAGCACCGCCAGGAACTCGTCCTTGCGCCGGTCCGCCTCGTGCAGCTCCTGCTCGGCCCGCTTGCGTTCGGTGATATCGCGGATCGCCCCGGTGAAGAAGGGCGGCTCGTCGGCCGAGATCCGGGTGATGGCGAGCTCCACCGGGAACCGGGTGCCGTCGGAGCGGATCGCGGAGATCTCGATCCGCCGGTTGAGCACCGGCCCTTCGCCGGTCTCGAGATAGTGAGCCAGCCCGCGGGCGTGCTGCTCCCGGAGCTCCGTGGGAATGATCAGCTCCGCCAGCAGGCGCCCCACCGCTTCCGGCTCCCGATACCCGAAGAGTCGCTCCGCCGCGGGGTTGAATTCGACCACCCGTCCCTGGTGGTCGATGGTGATCATCGCGTCGAGCGCGGTCTGCAGAATGGCCGCCTTGCGGGCCTCGCTCTGCCGCAGGGCCTCGGCGGCCTGGCGGCTCGCGGTGATGTCGCGGGCGATCGTGGAAGTCCCCACGATCCGGCCGGCGGCATCCCGGATCGGCGAGACGGCGAGAGAGACCGTGACCAGCCGCCCATCCTTGCGGCGGCGATGGGTTTCGAACGGATCGACCCGCTCCCCCCGGTTGAGCCGCTCCAGGACGGCGGGCACCTCGTCGGGCTGGCCCATGGGCAGGAGCAGGGTGATCGGCATCCCCACCACCTCCTCGGCGCGGTAGCCGTAGAGCCGCTCGGCGCCCTGAT
>DATFGC010000134.1:0-2148 GCA_035249765.1 Gemmatimonadales bacterium
CGCTGGTAATGGTATTGCCGGCGGCGTCCTGGATGGCCACTGTGACCGCCGGTGCAAATGCCGTCCCCGCAATCACCGGCCCGGGCTGGACCAGGAACGCCAGTCTGCTGGCCGGGGCGGCCGTCACCGAGAAGGATGTGCTGGTGGCAGCAGTGAGACCGGGCGAGGAGACCGCGAGGGTATACCCGGCGCCCGCGCCGCTGATCCGCAGGTCGGCGAAGGTCGCGACCCCGTTCACCGCGGCGACGGTGGTGGTTCCCGACAGGGTTCCGCCCCCCGGGTTGCTGCCGATCGCCATCGTGACGGCATGGGTCGCCGAGGTGACCGTGTTGCCCTGGTCGTCCTGCACCGCCACCACGACCGGCGGGGCGATCACCGTGCCGGTGGTAGTCGGGGCGGGCTGGGTCGTAAACCCGAGCCTGCTCGCCACGCTAGGCTCGGTGGTGTCCCCGCACCCGGCGAGGCTCAGCACTGTGATGATGGAGAGGAGCAGGGTGCAGCGGACTGACGGCGGGAGAGGACGCATGGGTCCTCCTCTTGGGGGGGCTTGCGGTCACAAGAGAATACTGGTTTTCCGCGCTTCCCGCCCGCCCTGACGCTGAATCGCGGTAGCTTACAGCATGGCTACTCTCCGAAGCTTGGCGATCCTGACCGCCACGTCCCTGATCGTTTCCAGTGTCGCTGGCCAGAATCCCTCTCCCTCCTCGCAGCGCCCGGCGACCCTGGCCGACGGCTGGAAAACCGGCACCCTCGACTCCGCCGGGCTCGACCCGGTCCGGCTGGCCGCCCTCACCGCGGCGTTGCGGGGCTGGCCTGAACTCGGGGTCCACGCCGTGCTGATCGAGCGGGGGGGCCGCCTGGTCTACGAGGAATACTTCGACGGATTCGACGAGCGCTGGGGCACCCCGCTCGGCCGAGTGACCATGGGCCCCGGCACCATTCACGACCTGCGTTCGGTCACCAAGAGCGTAGTGAGCGCGCTGGTCGGTATCGCGGTCGGTGAGGGCGCCATCAAGTCGCTGGACCAGCCGGTGGTCGAATGGTTCCCCGAATATCCCGAGCTCAACACCGCCGAGCGGCGGCGGATCACCCTGGCGCAGGTGCTGGGGATGTCGTCGGGCCTGGAGTGGAATGAGGAGATCCCCTACAGCGACCCCCGGAACGACGAGATCCGGATGACCCGAGCCAAGGAGCCGCTCAGGTTCGCGCTGTCGCCCCGCTTCCTCCATCCGCCGGGGGAGGAGTGGAACTACAACGGCGGCCTCACCCATGTCATGGCGGCGGTGCTGGAGCGGGCCACCAAACAGCCCATCGAGGACTACGCCCGCGCCAAACTCTTTGCGCCGCTGGGTATCGACTCGGTGGAGTGGATCGGCGATCTCGCCGGGATGCCGGCGGCGGCCTCCGGGCTCCGGCTTCGGCCCCGGGACCTGGCCAAATTCGGCTCCCTGTTTCTGCACGGCGGACAGTGGAACGGCAAGCAGGTCATCCCGGCGCAATGGGTCGAGAGCTCGACCCGCCGGCACTTCCGCTTCCGGCCCCGCACCGGGGCCGATTCGACCGGACAGTTCGGCTATGCTCATTTCTGGTGGTACAACTGCTATCCCACCCCGGCGGGGCTGATCGAAGCCCGCACCGCGGTCGGCAACGGCCAGCAGCGGATCTTCGTGCTGCCGGGCCTCGACATGGCGGTGACGATCCTCGCCGGGCGCTACAACGACTTCACCACCGGAGGCTCGCTGGCGACGCGGATTCTCCGCAGCCACCTGCTCCCCGCCGTGCGAACCGGGATCAACCCGGGATGCCCGGGGGCGTGAACCCCGCCACCATCCTGATCGAGCGCGAAGCGGCCATTCTCCAGGCCGCCATCACGATCGGGCTGGCCCTGCTCTTCGCCCTGCTCTACCACCGCTACCGCCGGCCCCACTTCCTCTGGTGGTGCGGCGCCTGGCTGCTCTACACCGTCCGCATCGCCCTGATCATCACCTTCCTGGTGACCGAGTCGCGCACCTGGCTCTACTTCCACCAGGTGGTGACCGTGTGGACCGCCTTCGCCGTCCTCGCGGCCGCGCTCTCCTTCGAGCGCCGCCAGCTCTGGCGCCCGGCCTGGTGGGTGGCCGCGGTCCTGCCGCTGCCCTGGGCCTGGGT
>DATFGC010000135.1:0-9945 GCA_035249765.1 Gemmatimonadales bacterium
AGCCCGCACCACCGTCCCCGAGAGCGGAGCGTGGGTGCCCAGCAGGGCGCGCAGCACCGTAGTCTTCCCCGAGCCGTTGGGACCCACCAGGCCGAGAAAGTCCCCCTCGGGGATGGCAAAGGTGAGATCCCGAAGCACGACCTTGCGGCCGTATCCGAGGGTCGTGTGGTCAAAGCGGATCAGAACCTTCACTGCACCGCCGCCGCGAGCTGGGTGATATCGTACTTCATCAGGCTGACGTAATCGTCGAGGCCCTTCCGGCCCCCGACCGAGGGCGGCAGCACCAGCACCTTGGTGCCGGTCTTCGAGGCCACGAAATCGGCGGTCTTCCGGTCATAGAACGGCTCCATCACGATGACCTTGGCCCCGGTCCGCTTGACGGTCTGAATCAGCCCCGCCAGGTGCGAGGGCGAGGGCGGCACCCCCGGCTTGGGCTCCATGAATCCCACGATGTTCATGCCGGTGTATTCCGCGAAGTAGCGCCAGCTGGTGTGCCAGGCCACCACCGGTTTGCCCTTGATCTTCGCCAGATCGGCCGCCCAGGCCTGCTCGGCGGCGCCCAGCCGGGCTTCGAACCCCTTGGCATTGGCGGTGTACGTGGAAGCCCCGGCCGGATCGAGCTGGGTAAACTTGTCTCGGAACAGCCAGGCGATCCGGCGGCCGTTGGCCGGATCCAGCCAGTAGTGGGGATTGCCCAGCGCGTGGACGTCGCCCATGCTGCGGTCGACGTTGCCGGTGGGCACGTCGATCACCGGGATGGCCTTGGAGACATCGACATAACCCGCACCGCCCGGACGGATTTTCGGATTGCGGGCTCCGTCCAGCAGGAGCGGCATCCAGCCGATCTCGAGATCCAGCCCCACGAACGCCCACACATCCGCCTTGGCCAGGTCCAGCACGAAGCTCGGCTTGGCCTCGATGAAATGGGGATCCTGGTAACCCTGGCCGATGGAGCGCACCACTACCCGGGTGCCACCGACCTGGCGGGCGATATCGGCCAGGTCCGGAGTACTGGTCACGACCCGCAGCTGCGCCTCCACCGGCCGGAACGCAAGCGCGGCGGCGGCGAGGGACAGCGTCAACAGGAGTTTTCTGGACATCATCAACCTCACTGCCTCAGAAGGGGTGCGGCTTGTGCGGGCCGATCGCGAACGTGGCCTGGAGCAGCAGCCGGGTGGTGCCCCCGAAGCCCTTCAGCGACCGTCGCTCCACCGATGCGATCAGCTTGGAGAACTCACTGGGATAAAAGGTGAGAATCCCGCTTCCGGCCGTGAGGGAGACGCCGTCCGCTTCGGGATCCTGCACCCAGTCATACCTGCCACCGATGAAGGTCCGGCGGCTTATCTGATATCGCGCAAAGAGATAGGCCCCGGAGAAGTCCCGGCGGGGGCCGGCATAATCGACCAGGCCAAGCGGGGGTGGAATGCTCTCCGGATCCCGGTTGAGCTGTCGCATGAACTCGCCCTGGAGGATGAAGGAGCGGTAGAGTCCCTGCTCCAGCGGTCGCCAGCGGAAGGTGGCGTCCAGCCCGATCGTGGTCTGCCGGGCCAGGGCCGCGTTCACGGGCTGGTCGCCCAGGTCGACTCCCTGAGTCAGGGGCTGCTCCCGGACTCCGGTCATCGCGCTCGCCGACAGCTCGAGGTTCGCCGCTTCGGTCAGGTCCCAGTAATTGCGCAGCCGGGCCGAGTATCCCAGGCCGGACAGCTTCTCGTTGGCGGGCTCCTCCGCCGTGAGGTCTTCCGGGGCCTCGCCGATGCGGTCCACCGCGGTGAGGATCAGCTCCTGGTAGAACCCGAGCGGCGAGAACACCCGGGCCAGATATGCCCCGGTGCCCTTGAGTCCCTCCTCACCCAGGAAGCGCTGCACCACATAGGAGTGCTCGACGGTATGGAGGTCATGACGATGGGTGGTGTTCTGCTTCCCGAACGGCGCCAGGAAGCGGCCCAGCCGGGCTTCCAGCCGCCAGGGCAGCGCGGTGGCCGTGAGGAAGGCCTGCTCGATGTGGACCCCTTCGGCGTCGCTGAAGCCGAGGAAGAGATCGCCCCGAAAGTAGGGGTCCACCGCGGCCTGGAGCGCCAGCTCCAGCTCCCGCACGCCGAACCGGGAGCCGTCCTCCTGGGTGGACCCCTTGGGCGACAGATCGCCGATCAGGTCGCCCACCGCGCTGATATCGGGAAGCAGCCGCGGGTTCCGGGGCAGCTGCGCCTGCCGGGGCGACATGGCCTCGAGCTCGCGCACGATCCGGATGGAATCGGCCCGGGCCCGCGCGATGCTGTCGGCCCGAAGGCTGTCGGGGCGCTGCGCGGCGGCCTGCTGAGTGCCCAGCAGCGCCACCGCCACGGTCAGTGTCAGTGCTCGCATGACTTCCTCTTCAGTTGACTTCCAGAACGGCTGAACGCCGGCGATCAGACGGAGAAGGGAGGGGCCCGGGAGAGGTGGCTGGCGGGGGCGAAAGGGCTCGGGGCATCGGGGGCCGACAGCGCTGCGCCCGCTGTTTCGGGCAGCACCGCATGGATCGCAGCGGCGGCGAACCAAGGCCCGGGCCGGGACTCGTGCGCGGTGGAGCGCATCGAGCAGCCGTCCTGGTGGCAGCCGCTGGACGCCTCGAAATGGGAACGGAACCCGTCGGTCTCGGCGGGCACCTCGTGGAAGGCCAGGGCGTCCACCGTGGACAGCCGTCCACCCCCCGCCGCAATCAGGGCGAGGAGCAGAGCGGAAATCAGGCGGCGGACCAGACCCGTACCCATATACCTAATCTACTCCCAAGGGCGGGGTGACGCTGACGGTCAGGTCGGGTGGCGCAGCGGGCCTTCGACCGGCAGGATGAACCAGAAGGTGCTTCCCCCCCCGACGATCGACTCGGCGCCGATAGTGCCCCCGTGCAGCTCCACGAACTGCTTGCACAGGGCGAGTCCCAGCCCGGTGCCCTGCTGCTGCCGGCTGGCGGAGCTGTCCACCTGGCTGAACACCTGGAACAGCTTGCCCATGTCCTCTGCCCGGATCCCGATTCCGCTGTCTCGCACCGAGACCCACACCGCGTCGCGGGTCACCAGGCGGGTTTTCTCGCCGGCACGCTCCGAGGGGATCGCCAGCGGCACCGGCGTCCGGACCGCCGAGAGCGCCACCACCCCGCCGTCCGGGGTGAACTTGGAGGCATTGGACAGGAGATTGAAGAGCACCTGGCGGACCCGGGTGTGATCGGCGACCACCATCAGCGGCTCCTCGCCCACGTCGATGGTGGCGGTCTGCTGCTTGGTGGTGCGGAGGCTGGTGGTGTCGGTGGCCGCGCCGCGAATGGAGTCCCGGAGGTCGAGCCGGGTGAGATGCACGGTCATCCGGCCGGCCTCGATCTTGGAGAGATCGAGAATGTTGTTGATCAGGCCGAGCAGATGGCGGCCGTTACGGGCGATCGACTCCAGGAAATCGCGGCGCTGTTCGGACATCGCCTCCATTTCCGGCATCAGCAGCATTTCGGAAAACCCGATGATGGCATTGAGCGGGGTGCGGAGCTCGTGGGACATGTTGGCCAGAAACTCGTCCTTGAGCTTGGTGACCCGGATCAGCTCCCGGTTCTTGTCGGCCAGCTCGCGCTCGCTGCGGCGGGTCTCCTCCAGAATTGTGGCCCGGTCGAGCCCGACCGCCACCTGCTCCGCCAGCGCGCTCAGCAGCACGATATCGTGCTCACCGAAAGGCTTCCCGTCCGCCCGGTTGTAGGCGCAGGCGGTTCCGATCACCACCCCGGACGACCGGAGCGGTACGCACACTGCCCGCTCCAGGTGGGCCGGCAGGGTGTCCACCGGGAAATTCCGGGGATCGGACTCCATGTCGTCGCAGGTGACCGCCTGATCGTTGAGCACCGACCAGCCGGCCAGTGACCGTTCCACCGGCACCAGGCTTCCCTCGGCGGCGCGCAGCAGCCCGGCGCCGGCCGACACCTTGAGGAAGCGGCCCTCCTCGACGATCAGGAGGATCGCGGCGCCTTCGGCCTCGAGCAGACCCGCGGCCAGCTGGACCACTTCCTCGAGCAGCTCCCCGCTGCTGCGCACCCCGAGCAGGATGGAGCCAAGCCGCCGGAGCAGCTCCAGCTCGCGGTTCCGGGCCGCGGCGGCGGAAACCGCGGCCTCGAGGCGATTCCGTCGCTGCCGGGCCATGACGTCGCCCCGCCTGATGGCGATGAATGCTCCGACGGTAGTAAGGAGGGCGAGGATGAGACCAAACCACTGATCCTTGTAGGCGAACAGCATCGCCAGCCAGCCCAGGACCAGCGCGAGCGCGGTGATCCCTGCCGGGCTGCCGAGGCGGCGGAGCAGGACGTCGCGCTTGTTCACTCGCCGGCTTCCGCGATGATCTGGTGGAACACGGTCTCCCCGGTGGCCAGCATCCGCCGCAGGTAAGGCCGGCAGAGCCCGCACCGGTCGCCGCACCCGGTCTGGCGGGACAGCTCCGCCAGACCGATTCCCCGTGCGCGCGCCTCGGGCAGCAGTTCCGAGAACAGGCGGTTCATGCAGACGCAGCGATCAATCGTGAGCGTCACGGATTGGCGGGCCGGATGTCGATCTCGCTGACCGTCGCCCGGGCCGGCATCCGGACCGCGTCGAGGATCGCCTGGGCCACGTCCTCGGGCTCCAGCATCTCACCTTCCCGGGATGGAGTGCGAATGTGGCGGATCATGGCCGTGTTCACCGAGCCGGGGCAGATGGCCAGGACCCGGACGCCGTCCTTGCGCACCTCGAGCATCAGGCTCTTGCTGAATCCCAGCACCGCGTGTTTGGAGGCGGCATACGCCGTGCCGCCCACCAGAGGGTTTCTGCCGGCGAGACTGGCGACATTCACGATGATCCCCGACCTGCGCTCCAGCATGCCCGGCAGGACGGCCCGGGTTACCAGAAACAGGCTTCGGAGGTTGGTCGCCATGGTGGCGTCCCACTCCTCCACCGAAAGCTCGGTCAGGGGCCGGATGATGGCGATGCCGGCGTTGTTGATCAGCGTGTCTACCGGGCCCAGCTCGGTGGCGACCGCCTCCACCAGCGCCTCGACCGCCTCGGCCCGACCGACATCGGCCGCGCGCCCCGCCGCGGTGATGCCTTCCGCCCGAAGCTCGGCGACCAGCGCATCCACCGGACCGGCGGTCCGGGCACAAACCCCGACCCGGTAACCCGCGCGCCCCAGAGCGAACGCCGTGGCCCGGCCGATCCCCGCGGTGGCCCCGGTGACCAGGGCGACATGTTCTGGCATTGCGTCAAACTTAGCTTGGCGAGGAGCGAGGAGCGAAGAGCGAGGAGGGGTACTGCCGGCCCGCTTCGCTCTTCGCTATTCGCTACTCCCTGACACGGAGCGTCGCCGTCAAAGGCAAGGACGCCAGTACAAGGAGGGCGGCAAGCGCAAAGGGACTTCCCCGCCCATACCGGTCCATCATGAAGCCGGCCAGGAGCGGGAACGCCACCCGCCCCACTCCTCCGAAGGTCTGCTGCACCCCGAGGAATACCCCCCGCTCCTGCCGGGCCACGATCCGCGACAGCAGTCCGGTCACCGAAGGAAAGAGAAAAGCGGTCCCCACCGGCATCAGGGTGAACGACGTGAAGAGCGCCGGGTACCCCCGGCCCACCGCGGCGAGCCCGAGCCCTGCGGCAAGCGAGATCATTCCCAGCCGGGCCAGCCGGACTTCACCGAGCCAGGCCACCATTCTTCCCAGGATGCCGGCCCGAACCACCACCCCGATCCCGGCGAGATACATGACGATGTACCCGATGGTCTTCTCGGTGACCCCCAGGCGTTCCTCGAGCAGCAGCGGCAGGACCGCCGCTGTCCCGTAGAATGCGCCGATGGACAGGGCGTAGATCCAGATCAGCCGCGGAGCCGGCTCATGCCACCGGGCGATCACATGCCGGATCGCCTGGAGTCCCGAACGGGGCTTCGTCATGACCGGCTGGCTGCTCGAAGAGAGGGTGGTTCTCGGCTCGGCGAGATATCCCGCGGCGAGCAGCGCCACCACCAGGGAGAGTCCGGCAGTGAACATCCCCGGTGCGCGCTCCCCTCCTACGCCCACCAGGACCGATCCCAGCGCGGAGCCGGAGAGCCAGCCCAGGCTGGTCACGGTGGTGAGCCAGCCGATGGACCGGGTCCGCTCTTCCGGCGGGCTCGCGTCGGCGACGTAGGCCTGCACCACGCCGATCGTGCCCCCGCCCAGTCCCTGCACCAGCCGGGACAGCAGCAGCAGCCAGACCGATCCGGCCAGGGCGAAAACGAGGTACGCGATCGCCGAGATGATCAGCCCGCTGATCAGCGCCGGGCGGCGCCCGACTCGATCGGAGAGGCGGCCCCAGGCCGGGGCCGAGAGCAGCTGGGCGATCGAGAAAGCCGACACCAGGAGCCCGACCAGAAATGCGCTCGCCCCGTACCGCACCGCATAAAACGGAAGAATGGGCACGACCATCGCCGCGCCCACGGTGTCCACGAAGGCGATGGTGAAGAGCACGATCAGGCGGGGCACAATCCAATATATTTCATCCATGACCTGGACCGGATTTCACCCCGCCGTCGCCCGCTGGTTCACCGAGCGCCTGGGCCAGCCAACCCCGGTCCAGCGCCGGGGGTGGCAGGCGATTCGCGGGGGCGGCGATACCCTGATCGCGGCGCCGACCGGCTCCGGCAAGACGCTGGCGGCGTTTCTCCTCGCGCTGGACGCGCTGCTCCGGGAAGCCGAGACGACCGGCCTGCCCGATGAGGTGCGGGTGGTCTATGTCTCGCCGCTCAAGGCGCTGAGCGCGGACATCCACAAGAACCTGGCCGAGCCGAGGCGGGAGATCCGGCGGCTGGCAGAGGAAATGGGGCACGGGATTCCCCACCTGACCGCGGCGGTGCGCTCCGGCGATACGACCTCGGCCGAGCGGCTCTCCATGCTCCGGACCCCTCCCCACATCCTGGTCACCACTCCGGAGTCGCTCTACCTGCTGCTGACCGCCGAGCGGAGCCGGACGATGCTGGCAACCGCCCGTACGGTGATCGTCGACGAGATTCACTCGGTGGTGGAGACTCGCCGCGGCGCGCACCTGGCCCTCTCGCTGGAGCGGCTCGACCATGCGGCGGGCCGGAGACTCCAGCGAATCGGACTGTCGGCTACCCAGCGTCCCATCGCATCGATTGCGGCCTGGCTGAGCGGCGCCGGCGGCGCTGCCACCGTGGTGGACGAAGGTCACCGGCGGGAGATGGACCTGGATCTCGAGCTCCCCGGGTCGCCGCTCCAGGCTGTGATGTCGGCCGAAGTGTGGACCGAGATCTACGACCGGCTGGCCGACCTGATCCGGGAGAACCGGACCACCCTCGTGTTCGTGAACACCCGACGGCTCGCCGAGCGCGCCGCCCGCCAGCTCGCCGAGCGCCTCGGCGAGGAGGCGGTCACCGCCCACCACGGCAGCATGGCGAAGGAAGCCCGGCTGGCGGCGGAGGAGCGGCTCAAGACCGGACAGCTCCGCGCCCTGGTGGCCACTTCCTCCCTCGAGCTGGGGATCGACATCGGGCACGTCGATCTGGTCTGCCAGCTCGGGTCGCCCCGGAGAATCGCCACCTTCCTCCAGCGGGTGGGCCGCTCCGGCCACACCGTGATCGGGACACCCAAAGGAAGACTTTTCCCGCTCACCCGCGACGAGCTGGTGGAGTCGATCGCCCTGTACCGGGCCATCGCGCGGGGAGAGCTCGACCGGGTCACCATCTGCGAACGTCCCCTCGATGTCCTGGCCCAGCAGATCGTGGCCGAATCCGCCACCGGCCCCTGGCAGCTCGACGATCTGTTCCGGCTGGTACGCCGGGCTCATCCCTATCGGGACCTCGAGCGGGCGCAGTTCGATGCCGTGGTGCGCATGCTGGCGGCCGGCTTCGTAACCCGCCGGGGACGGCGGGGCGCCCTGATCCATCTCGATGAAGTCAACGGGAGAGTCAGGGGAAGACGGGGGGCTCGTCTCACCGCAATCACCTCCGGCGGCGCGATCCCCGACAATGCCGACTATCGGGTGGTGCTGGAGCCGGAGGGGACTTTCGTTGGAACGCTCAACGAGGATTTTGCCATCGAGAGCATGCCGGGCGACATCTTCCAGCTCGGCAACGTCTCCTGGCGGATGCTCCGGATCGAGCGGGGAACGGTCCGGGTGGAGGATGCCCATGGCCAGCCTCCCGGGGTTCCCTTCTGGCTCGGAGAAGCCCCGGCCCGAAGCGCCGAGCTCTCCCTGGAGGTGTCGCGCCTCCGCCAGGAAATCGGCGAGCGTCTGGACGATCGCGCCGCGGCAGTCCGGTGGCTCGAGGCCCAGGGGGTGTCCAATTCCGCCGCGCAGCAGGTCGTCGAATATCTGGCCGAAGCCCGCCGGATGCTCGGGGTGCTCCCGACTCAGGACGTGATGGTGGCGGAGCGGTTCTTCGACGAGGCGGGAGGAATGCAGCTGGTCCTGCACGCCCCACTGGGAAGCCGGATCAACCGGGCCTGGGGACTCGCCCTCCGCAAGCGGTTCTGCCGCCAGTTCAACTTCGAGCTCCAGGCGGCAGCCACCGAAGACGCCGTCCTCCTGTCGCTCGGACCCCAGCATTCCTTCCCCCTGGAGAGCGTGTTCCGGTTCCTTCAGCCCGCCACCGCCCGGGAAATCCTGGTGCAGGCGCTGCTGGACGCCCCGGTCTTTGCAACCCGCTGGCGCTGGAATGCCAATCTCTCTCTTGCGGTGCCGAGGTTCCGGGGCGGCCGCAAGGTGCCGCCGCAGATTCAGCGGATGGAGTCGGAGGATCTCCTGGCCGCCGCCTTCCCCGATGCCGCGGCCTGCCTCGAGAATATTCCCGGCGACCGGGAAATCCCTGACCATCCGCTGGTTCATCAGGTCATCGAAGACTGCCTCCACGAGGCGATGGACCTGGACGGCCTGATGGGGCTGCTGGAGCGGCTCGAGGCCGGGACGATCCGGTATGTGGCCCGGGACCTTCCCGAGCCGTCGCCGCTGGCCCACGAAATCCTCAATGCCAAGCCCTACGCGTTCCTCGATGACGCCCCGCTGGAGGAGCGGCGGACTCAGGCGGTGCAGACCCGCCGGGCCTTCGAGCCGGGATCGGCCGACGAGCTCGGCACGCTGGACCAGGCTGCCATTGACCGGGTCCGCGACGAAGTGTGGCCCGAAGTCCTGGATCCCGATGAGCTCCACGACGCCCTCATGGTCTCCGGGTTCCTCACCGAGGCGGAAGGGCGGGCCGGGCGGGAAGGACGAAGCTGGCTGGAAGACTTCGAAACCCTGGTCGCCGATCGCCGCGCGGCGCGGGCCGGGCAATTGTGGGTGGCGGCAGAGCGGTTCCCTCTTGCACTCACCCTTCCGGAAAACCCCGAAGCGGTACGGGAGCTCCTGCGGGGACGCCTGGAGATCCTGGGTCCGGTTACCGCGGCGGAGCTGGCGGCGTCCATCGGCGCGTCCGCCGCAGACGTTGACGTCGCGCTCCTGGCGCTGGAAGGCGAAGGCGTGATTCTGCGAGGTGGATTCACGCCCGGTCGAGGCGAGCTGGAATGGTGCGACCGCCGGCTCCTGGCCCGGATTCACCGGTACACCCTGAACCGGCTCCGGTCGGAGATCGCGCCGGTTGCCAGCGCCGATTTCCAGCGCTTCCTCTTCGAGTGGCAGCGGGTCACCCCGGAGGAGCGGGCCCAGGGATTGGAGGGCATCGCCGCGGTGCTGGAACAGCTCGACGGGTACGAGGTGCCGGCCGGAGCGTGGGAAAGCGAAGTCCTGGGAAACCGGGTTGCCGAGTACGATCCCGCGCTTCTCGACATGCTCTGCCTGACCGGGCGGGTGGCCTGGGGCCGGCTCTCCGTTCCCGCCGGCGGCGCGGGTGAAGCGGCTTCGCCCCGGCCGATTCGGAGCAGTCCGGTAGCGCTGTTCCGCCGGGAGCACGGTCCTGCCTGGCTCCGACTGACCGAGACGGGGG
>DATFGC010000136.1:0-16114 GCA_035249765.1 Gemmatimonadales bacterium
CACCATCCGCTCCAGAAAATCGATCTGCTCCTCGCGGTGGGCGGCGATCCAGTCGCGCACCTTCTTCTCAGTGGGAGTGAGTGTCTGGGCGGCGAGGGGCTGCCCGGCCAGGCCGAGCAGGAGGAGAGGGGCGACAAGGCGCCGGATCGCAATAGACATGGGGCGGAATCTAGGCGATTAGCTTCCTCCCGCCATGGAGCATCCTCTACTCGAGCTGGGCGGTCGCGGGCCGGTGCTGCACCTCGCGCCCGCCAATGGGTTTCCTCCCACGACCTACCTGCCCGCGCTGACTCCGGTACTTTCCCGCCACCGGGTCGTGAGTCTCCCCCCCCGCGCGATGTGGCCGGGCCATGGACCGCCTCCAGGTGCTCCCGGATCGTGGATCGGGCTGGCGGAAGACCTGCTCGCCGGATTCTCGCGCCATCAGCTGCCGCCGGTCATTGCGGTGGGACATTCCTTCGGGGGGGTGGCGTCGCTTCTGGCCGCGGTGCGGGACCGCTCCCGCTTCCGGGCCCTCGTGATGCTCGACCCGGTGATTCCGCCGCCGGCAGCGATGCAGGAGTACCGCGATAAGCAGTCGCGCGGCGAGGTGGGGTTTCGCCCCCTGGTCGAGGGAGCCCGGAGGCGGCGGAGCCGGTTCGACAGCGGGGAGGAAGCGTTCGGGTACTGGCGCAGCAAGCCGCTCTTCGGGAACTGGTCCGATGAGGCACTCTGGCGCTACACCCGAGCGATGCTGCGCCCTCTCCCGGATGGAGGGTTCAGCCTGACCTGGTCCCCGGCATGGGAGGCGTTCTACTACGAGTCGTTCTATCCCGGGACCTGGGAGGAAATCCCAGGGCTGGATCCGTCGCTGCCGGTGCTGGTGGTCGGAGGCGCGACCTCGGATACGCTGCTCCCCGAGGCGGTCGCGCTGCTCCGGGAGCGAATTCCCTGGGGCACCCATCTCACAATCGCCGGGCAGGGACACCTGTTCCCGCACTCGGCGCCCGAAGAAACCGGAAGGGTGCTCAGCGAGTGGCTGAGCGGGCTCGCACTCACAGCCTGAGGCGAATGCCTGCCTGGAATACCAAATAATCTGCGGAGCTGGGTCGATGGGGGGTGTTGTCCGGCTTGGAGTCCATCAGTGCATGGTAGCGGAGCTCCATCACGAATCCCAGCGGTCCTGCGCCGCTCCATGTCGCACCAAGTCCAAGGCTCGGGTCCCAGACACGTCGGTCAAGGCCATCATAGAAGAGGGCGCCGAGCCGAGCACTGGCGTACGGAGCCAAGCTCCCGCTTCCTTGAGTCAAGGAGACAACGATCCCCGCATCGGCGGACCAGGCTTCGTCGTCGCAAGGGATGCCGATCAACTGGTCGCACCCGATAGCTCGCCACCACTTGCTGGCGGTGAACGATGCCGCGAGTCGCCGCCCCTCGAAAGCTCGGAGCTCGAAGCCAAGAATCGCGGCACCGTCGCTGTTCGGGGCGAAACCACCGTAGGCGCCTATTGAGGCATGGGCGGGATTGACTTGAGCAGCCAAGCCGCTGGCATTCGAGAGCGCCAGCGTGAAGCCGACAAACAGGCCAATTCGGAGGTTCTTCATTACTGGCAAGTGAACCCCCCATAGTTTGGATCGAACTCAACGCCAGTGGTTGACGTGGCATAGCCCCCTATGGCGCGGCCGCTGATACGCTGCTGCCGGAAGTGATCGCGCTGGTCCGGGAGCGGATTCCCTGGGGCACCCATCGCACCATCGCCGGCCAGGGACACCTGTTTCCCCACTCGGCGCCCGAAGAAACCGGGAGGGTGCTCAGCGAGTGGCTGAGCGGGCTCGCACCTCCTCCTCGGTGAGACCGAAGAGCGGCGGTGTGGGGATGTCGAGGAGCCCCAGCATCAGGTAGAGCTGGCCCCGATGGTGAGCCTCGTGCTCCACCATCGCGCGGAGCCATTTCTTGGTCGTGATCGGGGTTCCCGCCGGGGTGGTGCACTTGCCGGCGAGCTGGTCCGGCGTCAGGGCGCGAAAGATATTCAGCGCTTCCGCGTGCTTGCGGTCGTGGTAGGCGAGGACCGCCTCGAACCCGCCGGCCAGATCCGGTCCGTGGCCCGGGTAGCGGCTGGGCCGTCCCTGGACGTTCTCCCCGTACATGTCCCGCTCGATGCCGGCCAGGTGGCGAACGATGTCGCCCAGGGTCCACCTCCCCGGGGCGGGAGCCCACTCGAGCTGCTCCGGTGGAATCAGGGCAGCGACCCGCCGGGTACGGGCCCGGAAGTTGTCCCAGTAGTCGGAGAATGCGGCGGCGTCGGTAATATCCATGCTGCGGCGCTACGACACTTCGAGCTCGCGCGCCTCCTGGAGCCGGAATACCACGGCAGCCAGTGCGCCACCCGCGAACGGACCTACCAGGTAGATCCAGAGGTTGCCCAGGTCGCCACCGTCGAGGAAGGCATGGATCAGCAGCGCGCCGCTCCCGATGGCGGGGTTGTATACGCCGCCGGAGATCGAGCCGCCGGCCGCCACCCCCACCACGATGGAGAACCCGATGGCCAGGCCGTAAAAGGAATTGCCCTTGGTCTCGCTGGAGGCCGCGACGTTGAGCACCGTGATTGCCAGCAGAAAGGTGAAGAGAAACTCCACCAGCAGGGCACCCATGGTGGTCGCGGTTTCGCCCGGAGCCGGGGCGAAGGATGCGCCCAGCAAGAGCCAGGAGAGGTAGGCCCCTATGGTCCCACCCAGAATCTGGGCCATGATGTAGGGCAGAACATCCCCGGCCAGGAATTTCCCCCGCAGGTACACCGCGAGGGTGACGGCGGGGTTGTAATGCCCGCCCGAGATATGTCCGCCCATGTACACGATCACCATCAGAGTGGAGCCGATGATCAGCGGCGCCAGGGCCGGAGCGCCCGGGGTCACGATCAGCCCGATGATGAGGACGAAGAAGAGGGTGCCGATGAATTCGGTCAGGTAGCGGCGCATGGGGGCTCCGTGGCTGGATGCTGGTTGCTGGATGCTGGCAGATCGTTCTCCGTCCGCTCACCGCTCACCGCTCACCGCTCACCGCTCACCGCTCACCGCTCACCGCTCCAACTCCCGGAGCCAGACATTCCGAAACCGCACCGGATGGGCGTGGTCCTGGAGTGAGATGGGAAGCTTGTCGGGATGCCTGGTGTAGCCGGGCCGGGACCGGTGCGCAGTCGGGCCGGTCAGGGTCACCCCATCCTGAACCAGCACTCCGTTGTGGAACACCGTGAGGGTGGCGGGCCGGCCTAGCGATCCATCCTCGGCGAATCGGGGCCGGCGAAACACGATGTCGTAGCTCTGCCATTCCCCCGGGGCGCGGCTGGCGTTGACCAGCGGAGGATACTGGCCGTACACCGCCGCAGCCTGCCCGTCGGGATAGGTGTGATTCCCGTAGGAGTCGAGCACCTGGACCTCGTACTGTCCCATCAGGAACACCCCGCTGTTGCCCCGGTCCTGATCTTCACCCCGGGCCGGACTGGGCGAGGCCCATTCGATGTGCAGCTGCACATCTCCGAATTCGCGCACCGTCCGAATCGCGCCGGTACCCGCGGCCACCTGCATGTATCCGCTCCGGACCAGCCAGCGCGCCGGGCTGCCGTCGCTGCTCCGCCAGGCATCGAGACTCTGGCCGTCGAACAGGATCACCGCATCGGAAGGCGGTGGCGCCGGCGCTCCCGGAGGACCCGCATTGATCACCGGAGGCGCCGGGCAGTCCCGGGCGTGCTGGGCACAGGGCGGGGTGGACTGGGCCTGGAGCGGACCCGGGACAAAGCAGGCGAGCAGCGCCGCAGCCACCAGACCGGCGGTGCCGGCGCTTGAGCCAATCACCCGCTCGATCCGGCGGTCCGGAACCAGCCACATCAGCGCCACCCCGACGTAGATCGCTCCCGCCACCGCCTCCTCGATGAAAGCCATGGGAATCGCGATCAGGTACAGCACCGGGGAGATCTTCCCCTTGATGTCGCGTCCCACGGCCTTGGCAAGAACCGAACCGGGACCCTCGGCCCGGAGGATGGCCCGGAGCAGGATCCAGTAGGCGATGGCCGCCATCAGCATCACCCCGCCGTACAGCGCTGTCGGCGCGGGAGCGAAACTGTTCTCCCCCATCCAGCCGGTGACGAAGGGGACCAGCGAGAGCCAGAAAAGCAGGTGCAGGTTGGCCCAGAGGATGGCGCCGTTGACTCGGGTGGTCACGTGCAGCATGTGATGATGGTTGTTCCAGTAGATCCCCAGGTACACGAAGCTCAGGACATAGCTGAGAAAGACGTGCAGCAGGGGGGTGAGAGTCTGGAGCGATTCGCCTTCCGGGACCTTCATCTCCAGCACCATGATGGTGATGATGATGGCGATCACCCCGTCGCTGAACGCCTCCAGCCGGCCGGATCCCATCCGGCTATGGCTCCTGCTTCAAATTGAGCTCCATGATCTGCATCCAGGTGGTACCGTCCCGGGAGAACTCGCCGATCTCGTGCCACACTCCATTCCCGATCTTCGCGGTGTTCCGGATCCGCCCCCCCGGAACCTCCCGGGACCAGCTCACCCCGCCTTCGACCGGGGTCAGGACAAAGTCTCCCCACTGCCCGCTCGAGATATAAGAGCGCAGCAGGTAGCCCTGGGTTTGCGGATCGAACACGATGACCGCCAGGGCATTATGAACCACCCGGGGGGACTCGGCGCCCGCTCCCGGAACGACCCCGAGGCCCTCGACCAGGAAGGCGACCCCGCCGAGCTTCCGCTCGACCACCTCGGTCATGGTGGTGGTGACCCGCTCATTGCCCCGGATCATCCACGCTTCGCCCTTCCAGCGGCCGACCATGAAATCCAGCTTCTGCATGGCAGCCCGGCTGGCCGAGCCGTCGGGCATCTGGGCCCGGGCGGGCGAGCCGGCCAGGAGGGAGGCTCCGGCAACCGCCGTGAGAATCACCGCGCGCATGACTGAGGTCTCCGGAAGGTGTGGCTTGGGCCGGGACGGCCCGGCAGGAATCCTAACACTGAACAGGGGAACGGGGAAAACGGGGCGTTTCCCCAGTTGTACGCAACCCTTTCAGGCCATAGGTTGTCTACCCCATAGACAGGCTATGTTCCTTATATGACACCGACTCCCAGGCGGGACCTGCTCCCGGGCACGCTGGACATGCTCATCCTCAAGACCCTGACCATCCAGCCGATGCACGGGTACGGGATCGCCCAGCACCTCCAGCGCCTTTCCGACGACGTCATCCGGGTGGAAGAAGGTTCCCTCTACCCTGCGCTCCAGCGGATGCGGCAGAAGGGCTGGATCAGGGCCGGGTGGCGGCAGACGCCCAATAACCAGCGGGCCCGGTACTACACCGTGACCCGGGCGGGGCGGCGCCGGCTGGGGGACGAGCAGGCCGGTTTCCTCGAGCTGGTCCGGGCCATCGGGCGGATCCTGCAGCCCGACTGACCCCAACTCCCAGTCCCCAACCCCCAACCTCCGGCTTCTATGCGCGAATGGCTGATCCGACTGCGTGACTGGCTCCGGCGCGACCGGCTCGATCGGGAGCTGGTCGAGGAACTCCGCTTTCACCGCGAACAGCTGGAGCGGGAGGCCCGGGGCGCCGGGGCTCCGCCCGAGGCGGCGGCCTATGCCGCGCGGCGGCGGCTGGGCAATCAGACCGTGATCCGGGAGGAAGCCCGCGACCGATGGTCCTGGCCCTGGCTGGATCATTTCCTGAAGGACCTCCGGTACGCTTTCCGGGGTCTCCGCCGCTCGCCGGGATTCTCCGCGACGGTGATCCTCACCCTCGGGCTCGGCATCGGGGCCAACGCCGCGATGTTCGGGGTGATCGACCGGCTGATGTTCCGGCCGTTCCCATATTTGCGCGACCCCGACACGGTGCACCGGGTCTACCTCACCTGGCAGGACCGGGAGCGGAGCCGGACCTCCTCGGCCTTCGAGTACACCCGCTACCTCGACCTCAAGAAGTTCACGACCTCGTTCTCCCAATTCGCCGGCTTGGCGACCCGGAGGGTAGCGGTGGGCCTGGGTGACGCATCCCGGGAGCGCCCGGTCGCGGTGGTCAATGCGTCCTTCTTCGACTTCTTCGACATGCGGCCGGCGCTGGGTCGCTTCTTCGTTGCCTCGGAGGACGTGACCCCCAAGGGCGCCAACGTTGCGGTGCTGGATTACGGCTTCTGGCAGCGGGAGTTCGGGGGGAAAAACGTGCTGGGCCAGACCCTCCAGGTGCGCAACATCTCCTGCCTGATCATCGGAGTGGCTCCGAAGGGATTCGTGGGCGTTGCGGAGAACGAGCCGCCCGCCGTGTACATCCCGATCACCACCTCGGCGGGGAACGAGCCGTTCCAGCGGATGGCCGAGAACTACTACAGGACCTACAACTGGGGCTGGATGAGTGTGATGCTGCGGCGCAAACCGGGCGTGTCGGTGGCGGCGGCATCGCGGGATCTGAGCCAGGCCCACGTCCGGAGCTGGAACGCGGAGCTCGCCCTCGAGCCCCGGGGAACGCCGGCCGCGGTGGCCCGGCCCGCGGCGGTGGCGGGACGGCTCAGGACTCCCGCGGGTCCCGATGCGGGGCTCGAGTCGAAGACGCTGCTCTGGGTGACCGGGGTAGCGGTGATCGTGATGCTGATCGCTTGCGCCAACGTGACCAACCTCATGCTGGCACGGGTGCTCCGCCGCCGCCGGGAGATCGCGGTCCGTCTGGCGCTCGGCGTGAGCCGGAAGCGGTTGCTCGCGCAGTGCCTGACCGAAAGCATGCTGCTCGCCGGCCTCGGCTGCGTGGCGGGGGTGGCCATCGCGCAGTGGGGAGGCGCCGCGCTCCGCCACGTCCTCCTCCGAAACATTTCGGCGCTCGACGTGGTGACCGACTCCCGGACCCTGCTGGTGGCCGCCGGATTTGCCCTCGCGGCCGGGCTGCTCACCGGGCTCGCCCCGGCACTCCTGGCGGGGAAGGGCGATCTGGCCGGGGCCCTCAAGGCCGGTGCGCGGGAGGGCGGATATCACCGTTCCCGGATGCGGTCGGCGCTGCTGGTGGTGCAGGGGGCCTTGTCGGTGATTCTCCTGGTCGGCGCCGGGCTCTTCGTCAAGAGCCTCGAGCACGTCCGCAGTTTGCGTATGGGGTTCGATGCGGAGCCGGTGCTGTACGCCACGGCCAACATGCGGGGGATGCGCACCACCGAAGCGGAGCAGGAGACCCTGGGCCTGGCCTTGCTGACGGCAGGGCAGGCGATCCCCGGAGTGGAGTCGGCGGCCTGGGTGAGCGCCGCGCCGTTCCAGAGCAGCTCTTCCACGAACCTCTACGTCGAAGGAATCGACTCGGTGCGCAAGCTGGGGCGGTTCACCTACCAGAGCACCACCCCCGACTTCTTCAAGACGATGGACACCCGGATCCTGCGCGGCCGGTCGTTCACCGCCCAGGACCGGAAGGGGACGCCGCTCGTCGGCCTGGTGAGCGAGGCGATGGCCCAGGCCCTCTGGCCCGGCAAGGACGCCATCGGCCAGTGCATGCGGGTGGGCAACGACACCATGCCGTGCACGACGGTGATCGGCATCGCCGAGAACGCGGTAGAGCGGAGCTTCAGCGGCGAAAAGGGATTCATGTATTACCTGCCGATCGCGCAGTACGAGCCCGGGTCCGGGTACGCGCTGATGCTGCGAATGCGGGGCGACCCGCGCCCCCACCAGGAGACGGTGCGGAAGGTGCTGCAGGCGGTGATGCCCGGGCAGAGCTACATCCGGGTGCAGCCGTTCGACGAAATCATCGATACCGAGCGGCGATCGTGGAAGGTCGGGGCGACGATGTTCGTCGCCTTCGGCGTGCTGGCGCTGCTGGTGGCCGCGGTCGGACTCTACGGCGTGATCACCTACAACGTGGCCCAGCGGATGCACGAGCTGGGGGTGCGGATCGCGCTCGGGGCCCAGGCGAAGGACGTGGTACGGCTGGTGGTCGGTCAGGGGGTGCGGCTCGCGCTGGTCGGGGTCACCCTCGGGCTGGGGCTGGCGTTGTTCGCCGCCAAATGGATCCAGCCGCTGCTCTTCCAGCAATCGGCGCGCGACCCCGCCACCTACGGTCTGGTTGCGGTGCTGCTCCTGTCCGTGGCGCTGCTGGCGAGTGCGCTGCCGGCCCGGCGGGCCACCCGTGCCGATCCCAACTCTGCGCTTCGCACCGACTGATCCCCAACCCCCAACTCCCAACCCCCAGCTCCCGGCTTCTATGCGCGAATGGCTGATCCGACTGGGTGACTGGCTCCGGCGCGACCGGCTGGATCGGGAGCTGACCGAGGAGCTCCGTTTCCACCGCGAGCAGCTGGAGCGGGAGGCCCGGGGCGGCGGGGCCTCGCCCGAGGCGGCGGGGCACCTGGCCCGGCGGCGACTGGGCAATCCGACCAGGATCCGGGAGGAGGCCCGGGAGCGCTGGTCCTGGCCCTGGCTGGACCACTTCCAGCAGGATGTGCGTCACGCCCTGCGGGGACTCCGGCGCTCTCCAGGGTTTGCCGCAACGGTGATCGTCACTCTGGGCCTGGGGATCGGGGCCAATGCCGCGATGTTCGGGGTGATCGACCGGCTGATGTTCCGGCCTTTCCCCTATCTCCGCGACCCTTCCACCGTCCACCGGGTCTACCTGCAGATCATCGACCGTGGCCAGGAGCGGACCTTTTCCAGTTACGAGTACACCCGCTACCTGGATCTGAAGCGGGCGACCACGTCCTTCTCCCAGTACGCCGGAATCTCCCAGGGCAACATGGCAGTGGGTATCGGCGATGCGGCGCGGGAACGCCAGGTAGCCCGGGTAAGCGCTTCCTTCTTCGACTTCTTCGATGCTCCCCCCACGCTGGGCCGTTATTTCGGCGCCGCCGAAGACTCGACTCCCCAGGGGGCGCCCGTGCTGGTGCTGAGTCACGCCCTGTGGGAGACCGAATTCGGGAGCGAGGATGTCATCGGGCGGACCCTTCAGGTCGGCAACGTATCCGGCACGATCATCGGGGTGGCACCTCCAGGTTTTACCGGGGTCGAAGCCCAGCCGGCCGCGCTGTTCATGCCGATCACGACCTACGCGTATTCCGCCGCAGGGCCGGACGATCGCCATACCTATTTCACCCAGTACCACTGGGGCTGGATGCGGGTCATGGTCCGGCGGAAGCCGGGCGTGACGGTCGCGGGTGCCTCGGCTGACCTGAGCAATGCCTACCTGCGAAGCTATGCCGCGGAACAGGCCCGGGACCCCGATCTCACGCCGGCAGAGCTACGCCGCCCCAGGGCGATCGCCGCCGCCCTCAAGTTCGCCGCCGGCCCCCAGGCCGGTCCGGAGGCCAGGGTGGTGCTCTGGGTGATGGGGGTCGCCGTCATCGTGCTGCTGATCGCCTGTGCCAACGTGGCGAACCTGATGCTGGCCCGGGCCCTCCGCCGCCGGAGAGAGACCGCGGTCCGGCGGGCGCTGGGCGTGAGCCGGAGCCGTCTGATGGCGCAGGCTCTCACCGAGAGTCTGCTGCTCGCCCTGCTTGGCTGCATTACCGGAGTGGTCATCGCGCAGTGGGGCAGCGGAGTGCTCCAGCGGCTGTTTCTCCCGGCGGGATCGGCGCTCGAGGTGCTGACCGACTGGCGTACCCTGCTGGCGGCGTCCGGATTTGCGATCGCGGCCGGGGTGCTGACCGCGCTGGGGCCATTGCTGGCGGGTGACCGTCCCGACCTGGCCGGGAGCCTCAAGGCGGGAGCCCCGGAGGGCGGCGCGCATCGCACCAGGGCGCGCTCGGCGCTGCTGATTCTCCAGGGCGCGCTCTCCGTGCTCCTCCTGGTCGGGGCCGGGCTCTTCGTGCGGAGCCTGGGTCACGTGCGCTCCATGCGGCTGGGATACGACGCCAACGCGGTGCTCTTCGCCAGCCGCAATCTGCGGGGGATGCAGCTGAGCGACAGCGCCCAGGTACAGCTGGGCCGCCGGCTCCTCGAGACCGCGCGGGATCTGCCGGGCGTCGAGCACGCCACCTGGGTGAGCAGCATTCCGTTCTGGAGCACCTCGAGCGTCGATCTCTACGTGCCGGGGATCGATTCGGTCGGCCGGCTGGGGCGGTTCAGCTACCAGTCCGCCACGCCGGGTTACTTCGACGCAATGGGAACCCGGATCCTGCGCGGTCGCCCGTTCGGCACGGAGGACCGGGCCGGCAGCCAGCCGGTGGCGGTAGTGAGCGAGGCAATGGGGACGGTGCTTTGGCCCGGCGGTGATCCGATCGGCAAGTGCATCCGGATCAGCGCCGACACCATGCCCTGCACCACGGTAATCGGAGTCGCGGAAGACGCGGTGCAGGAGAGCCTGACCGACGACCAGCGCCCGCGGTACTATCTCCCGCTGGACCAGTTTCGTCCAGCGCGGGGCCAGGCACTGCTGCTCCGAATGCGTGGGTCGGCCGCCGGCCAGGTCGAAGCGGTCCGCAAGGCCCTGCAACCGGTGATGCCGGGGCAGTCCTACATCACGGTCCGTCCCCTGAACGAGCTGGTGGATGTACAACGCCGGTCTTGGCAGATCGGAGCGACGATGTTCGCGGCCTTCGGCGTGCTGGCACTGCTGGTTGCCGCGGTTGGGCTCTACGGCGTGATCACCTACAACCTCGCCCAGCGGATGCACGAGCTGGGGGTGCGGATTGCCCTGGGCGCGCAGGCCACCCATGTCGTCCGGCTGGTGGTGGGGCAGGGGGTGCGCGTCACCCTGATCGGGGTGTCGCTCGGGCTTGCCCTGGCGCTGCTCGGGGCGCGCTGGATCCAGCCGCTGCTCTTCCAGCAGTCGGCCCGCGATCCGGGGACCTACGCGGTCGTGGCGACCCTGTTGCTGGCGGTGGCGTTACTGGCCTGCGCACTGCCCGCCCTCAAGGCCACTCGGGCGGACCCCAACGCAGCACTGCGGGGGGAGTGAGTCGACTTCAGGAACAGCCCTCGACGTAATCCACCGGCGGCCGCCGGCCGGCGCGATAGCGAACCACCCTCCCGCTGTCGGTCTCGAAGATGATCCGCAGCATGGTATCGGCCGGATCGGTGACGATCAGGTTGCGACCTCCGGGCCGGTACTTGTGAAACTGGACCTTGACCGGGCCGTACAGCTCCGCAATCCGCTGCACGCTGTCTCCCACGCCGGCGCCCTTGTCCGTCAGCACTCCCGTGGTGTCCACATCGATCCGCACCACGGTGTCCTTCACCACCATCAGGTTCACCCGCACCGGCAGCCGGGCCGGGTGGATATAGTCGCACTCGTCGCTGGCCAGATAGGCGGGACGGACGTTCTCGGTCAGCGCCGCGTTGAGCTCGGCCACAGTCCAGCCGACCCGGATCGGGCCGTAGCCGGTCGCGCTCACGGTCCAGGCCGCCTCCGGTGCCGGCGCCGGCGGGGGAGCCGGGTCCGCGGGCGGCGGCGCATCCGGGCGGCATGACGCCAGGGCCAGTGCGGTACCAAGGAGCAGGAGTCTCATGTCGTAAGCCTCGGACCTCGGGTCCTCGTGGTCAGTGGTCAGGCGTCAGGGGTTCGTGCCTTTTGCCCACTGCCCATTGCCTGCCTATCTAGGACTTCCGCCCTGCGTCACGCCGGTCGTGCATCACGATGGTGATGAGCAGGGCGAAGCCGGCGCCGGCCGCGACCAGGAACAGCAGCATGGCAAACCCGGGGTAGCCCAGAATCCGGAAGGACGTTTCCACCTGGAAGAGCATCGCCGCGCCCACGATGAGGGCCGCGAGCACCAGGCCCATGGTGATCCGGTTGGCCACCTTCTGAAAGCCGACCATGAGCCGGGGCGCGTCGATTCCGGTGTCGATCTTGAGGCCGAGCTGATTGGAGGAGGCGGCGTCCAGAATCTTGTTGAGCCGGGCGGGAAGCCGGTCGGCAAAATCCCGGAGCTCCAGCGCGGTGCCGAGGAGGTTGCCGGGGGACAGTCCCTTGAGCATCCGCTGCCGGAGCAGCCGGGCCGAGTTGCGGCGGATCGACTCGGTGGGGTCGAAGTCGGGTGCGAGGGCGTGGGCGACCGCTTCCAGGTTATACAGGGTCTTGCCGATCATCGCGGTCTCGGGCGGCAGCCGCACACCCGCCTCGGCGGAGACCCGCACGATATCCATGAACACCTTGCCGATCGGAAGACTGGCGAGGCCCTGGCCGGAGTGCTGGGAAACCATGGAGGCGATGCTGGCGCGAAACTCCTTCTCGTTGATTTCCTCGCGTTGCTCCGCCAGCGCCAGGGCGTGGTCGGCGGTTTCTTCGCCCCGTCCATCGCCGATCGCCATCACCATCTGGAGCAGCGTATCCTGGAGCCGGGGCGGCAGCCGGGTCACCATCCCCAGGTCGAGCAGGGCGATCCGGTTGTCCGGGGTGAGGAAGACGTTGCCGGGATGGGGGTCGGCGTGAAAGAAGCCGTCGATCAGAATCTGCTGCAGGTAGGCCCGGAACAGTTCCTCGAGCAGGGCGTCGGCATCCACCTCCAGCGGAGTGAGCGGGCTGATCCGGGTGATTTTCTCGCCCGGAATGAAATCCATGGTCAGCACCCGGGACGTGGTGTAGTCGGCCACCGGGCGGGGCACCACGATCCGCTCGAACCCGGCGAGGTTCTCGCCCAGCCGCTCCAGGTTCTGAGCTTCGCGGCGGTAGTCCAGCTCCTCGAAGATGGTCCTGCGGAACTCCTCCAGCACCGCGCTCAGATCCACCTGCTCGCCCAGCCCGGTGTGCTTCTCCAGCACCCGGGCGATCTCGTCGAAGGCGTCGAGGTCCTCGGTGATGCGCTGGCGGATGTTGGGTCGCTGGACCTTGACGACGACCTCGCGGCCGTCCCGGAGCCGGGCCCGGTGCACCTGGCCCAGCGACGCGCTGGCGATCGGCTCCGGATCGAAGGACTGGAATCCCTTGGAAATCCTGACCCCGAGCTCCTCGGTGACGATGCGCTCCACTTCGGCGTAGGCGAACGGCTCCACCGAATCCTGGAGCCGCTCCAGGGCTTCGGCATAGGCGGGGGGAAGGAGCGCGCCCCGGCTGGAGAGGAGCTGGCCCAGCTTGATGAAGGTGGGGCCCAGCGCTTCGAGGTCCGTGGCCAGCGCTTCGCCCCGGGCCGTTTCGCCCGCCAGCTCCGGCGTGTCCTGGTCGTCAGGCAGGGTCAGGTCCATGCGGGTGGAGCCGCCGTATTTGAACAGCAGGCGGGCGATGTGCCCGTAGCGTTTGAGACTGGCCGGCTTCAGATCCATGCGGCGCCCGAGGTCGCTGATCACTGAGTGACGACCCCGGGCGGGGGAGGGAACACTACATGCGCTCGTCGGCGGTGGGACCGTAGATGGAGGGGATCGGCACGTCGAGCAGCCGGAGATAGACGGTCAGCTGCCCCCGGTGGTGGCTCAGGTGGCTGATGTGGGAGCGCACCACCGCGGCGCGGGGCTGGGTGAACAGCACCTGGTCTCCCCGGGTGAGCGACCAGGGAACCTCGAAGTCCGGGTCCGTCGCCGCCTGGAGCGCCGCGCGGGCATCCCGCACGTTCTGATCGAATCCGGCGAGCAGGGTTTCGGTCTTCTCGATGCTGTATCCGCCGGCGCGCAGCAGGTCGAGTCGGGTTTCCTTCAGGGTATTGGCGATCCAGCCGGGCATCCAGGACACCAGCTGGGCGAGATGGCCCAGGGAAAACGACTTGGGGTGGGGCTTCCATTCGGCCCGGTCGCCGGGCACCCGCTCCAGCAGCCGGCGGGTGACGGCCATTTCCTGGTCGAACTCGGGGAGGAGGGATTGGGCGATGCTCATATACAGCCGGGGTTGGAGTCGAAGGCTGCTGTCGCTCACGACCAGGTGGCGCAGCCGGGGAGCTCCTCGCGCTCCGGCGTGGTCAGATCATCGGTCCGCCCAAAGGTATCACGGGCGACCTGCTTCGCCCACCCGCGGACTATTTCGTCAGCGATCTCCCCGGCCGTTCATCCGATTCGGCAATTGCAAGCGGTTCGAAAACCGCAAGCATGTCCGCTTCAGGCGGAGGCTTGAGGATGTGGTTTTCTGCAAACTGAGGCCCTTGCGGATATGCGGTCGACCGGACCCGGCGTGCTGCAGCAGACAGGTCGTAACTAGTGTGTCGGAGCTCGACGCCAGGGCCGAGAAGCAGCCAGTCGGCGCCCGGAGTTCCGAAGGGCATGCCGACACTCCCCGCGTTCACCACGCGGACACCGCCGATGACACGGTCGAACTGCATGTGCGTGTGGCCACAGACGATGACCGCCGCGCCGGAGGACTCGAAGACGGGGAGCAGGCGCTCGGCGGGCGTCAGTCGCGTGACGATCTCGCCATCGTCGCGAGGTGTGGCATGACAGAAGAGGACCTCGCCGAGGTCGGGGAGCATCAACCGCACCGTAAGCGGCCACGACGCGAGCAGCGCGGCCTGCTCCGCCGAAAGATCCCGGGCCACCCAACGCATTGCGTCGTGGAATGCTTCCGGAACGGACGCACTGAGCCCTGTTCCGCGCAGTACCCCCAGGATCTCTCGCTCACCGTTGCCGCGGACAAAGTGGACCGGCGTCTCGAGACTCATCAGAGCCGACATGGTTTCGCGCGGCATCGGTCCGGGGACTACGTCACCGCCGATGACGATGCGGTCAACGCCTGCGGCGCGAACCGCAGCAAGCACGGCCTCAAGCGCCGGCAAGTTCCCGTGAATGTCGTACAGCGCGGCGACTTTCATTGGCGCCTCGCGACCGAGCGGCATGGATCGTCGCACCACACCGACGTGACGAGCCAATGCATAAACGCTATCCGTCGCGAGGCCTGCGGCCGGGGCGCTGGCGGTGGGCATCAGTTCCGTCGCCATGACTACGCAAGGTGGTTGTTACGGGGCCTCCAGCCGTGGACGCAACTCGGTGAAGAGATTGCGCACTATCACCAGCCGCCCGATGTGACCCGGAGTCGTCGCGAACGGTACGAAAACGAAGCGGGTGTTGTCGGAGCTGACGGCGTAGTTCGCGTGGCTCAACCCCGACTGATACGGACTCGCATCGAACAGGACCCGCGCGCCGGTCAGGCGGAACGAGGGCCTCGCGACGATCGCGGCGGACACCAGCTCACCACCTGCCGCACGGAAGTAGAGCTCGCGGCCATCGGGGCTCCAGACCGGCTCACTCCCGCCGTTGCGCGAGACCTGCCAGCGTCCCGAGGCGACATCGGGGAACGGGCGCGCCCAGACCTCGTAGCGTCCGGTCTCGTCGGAGACGTAAGCAATCCAGCGGCCGTCGGGTGAGATCGCGGGAGCGCTTTCCTCAGCGGGCCCCGCCAGGAGCTCGCGCGCGGCCGTGTCGTGCGACAGGCCGCGGATCATGATGTCGCCTCGTCCAGCGGTGTTGAAATCCGTGCGATAGAGGACCCACGCGCCATCGGGCGACAGTGCGGCCTCGTAGATCCACCGCGAATCTTCCGCGACCACCGATTCTTTCCCGGTCCCATCCGCCCGCCTGCGAAACACGACATTCTTCCCATTATGCTCAGCGACATAGAACAGTTCGCGGCCATCGAATGACCACACTGGGCGGGAGCTCGTGCCATCGAACGTGATCGGCGTGGCCGGACCATCAGGCAGTTGCTTCACGGAGACCTGCGAACCGTGCTCCCCGCGGACGACCAGCGCCAGGCGGCCCCCGTCCGGCGAGATGCCGAGACCCTGCTCGATGCCGCCGGCGACCGGGAGACTGTCGATCAGGGTGGCGCGCCCGTCGCGTTCAACCCAGACGACCGCACGGGCCGCCCCAAGGATGTCCGCCGCACCCGTCGTGTAGAGCAGGGTGCCTGACGGCGAGAACTCGACGATGGGAACTCCGCCGATGACCGACGTCGAACCGAGCACGGGAACCCGCTCCCCCGTCAGCCTCATGCGCTCGACGTCGAGGCGCTGCGCGGAAAGGTTTCCGTCGGGCCGACCAAGCAGCACGTGACCGGTCGGCATCCACCATGCGGCGCTGGCGCGCTCGGCGAGCTTCGCGACGGAATCGCGCTGGAGATCGTACATCCAGATCTCCCCGTTCACGCACGGCGCCGAGGGACAGACCGTGAGCAGCACGCCGCGGGCATCCGGCAGCGCGGACAGGCGGACGATCCCGCCTTGCGCCACGCGCCCGGGAGGAAGAACGAGCCGCTCCTCCCCGCCGTTGCCGTCGA
>DATFGC010000137.1:0-2125 GCA_035249765.1 Gemmatimonadales bacterium
TGGATCGCGACCTTCGAAGCCGGCTCGGGCCGGCTCCGGAAGGCGATGCCCAGTCCGGCCGTCATCAGGACCGGGAAGAGGAAGGTCCAGAAGATCGCCTCGGGCTCCCGGATGAATTCGAGAATGCGCACAATGACCAGCCGGACCAGCTGACGATCGGCGAACCGCCGGGGAGCCTCAGCCATCGCGCAGGGTCCGGCCGGTCAGATGGACGAACACATCCTCCAGGGTGGCCGAGTGGGTGCGGAGCTGGGCCAGCGGGAGTCCCCGGGCCCGGAGCAGCTCCAGCAGCGCCGGCACGGTGCGATGGGCCTGGGCCGACTCCAGGAGATAGCTGTCCTCCCGGCGGCGGATGCTGAGCGCGCCGTCGAGGGCGAGAAGGTCGGCTTCGCCGACGGACGGTTGGGCGGCAGACAGGTCGGGCGGGAGTTCGTCACCCAGGCTGAACTCGATGACGTGCTGGGCGCCCAGGGTGGCGACCAGGTCTCGGGGCCGGCCCAGCGCGATCACCCTGCCGTGGTCCACGATCGCCACCCGGTCGCAGAGCCGCTCGGCCTCTTCCATGTAGTGGGTGGTGATCACGACGGTGCGGCCGGCCCGCTTGACCCCTTCGATCAGCTCCCAGAGCTGCCGGCGGGACTGGGGATCGAGACCGGTGGTCGGCTCGTCGAGAAAGAACAGCTCCGGATCGGCCACCAGGGCGCAGGCCAGGGCAAGTCGCTGCTTCTGGCCACCCGACAGCTGGCCTACCCGGCCGTTGCGCTTTTCACCGAGTTGCACCGCGGCGAGCACATGGTCCAGCGGGCGGGGGCGATGGTAGAAGCTCCGAAAAAGCTGCAGAGTCTCCGCGACGGTCAGCTTCTCGCTGAATTGGGTTTCCTGGAGCGAAATCCCCAGGCGCTCCCGAAGCGCCGCGCCGCCCTGCCCCCATTGCTGGCCGAGCACCAGCACCTCCCCGGCATCCGGGGCGGTGAGCCCTTCGCAGATCTCGATGGTGGTGGTCTTCCCGGCGCCGTTGGGCCCGAGGAGGCCGAAGCATTCTCCCGGGAGCACTTCGAGATCGAGGTCGTTGA
Source organism: Gemmatimonadales bacterium (assembly GCA_035249765.1). Classification (GTDB taxonomy): domain Bacteria; phylum Gemmatimonadota; class Gemmatimonadetes; order Gemmatimonadales; family GWC2-71-9; genus JABFSM01. The sequence goes on from DATFGC010000137.1 coordinate 1,074, forward strand.
CGGCGACCACGTCGCCGAACGTTTTGCGGAGGCCGCGGAGCGAGAGTGCCGGGGCGGGCATGACCAAACGTAAGTGATCAGTGGTCAGTGGTCAGTGATCAGTGGACCAACCCCGACACGAACCCCTGACCCTGACCCTGACCACTGACCACAGACCACCTATCCCGCCGGCAGCTCATCCGACACGCGTCGCTCGGCCAGCAACCTCTCCGTAAAGTCCAGCCGGGATTCCAGCTCCGACATCCGCTGCTGGAGGTCTTCCAGCATCAGATCCCGCTCGGCGAGGATATGCTCCAGCCGCTTCAGCTCGGCGCGGGCGCCGCCCTCGAGGCGGTCGGGCTTTCCCCAGCCACTACGGCCGCCGAACATCATCCGCATCATCGGTCCCATGAAAATCATGATCAGCACGAAGATCATCCAGCTGGGCATCGCCGTGTCCCCCTGTATACCCCGGGTTACTCCTTGGCCCATTCCCGCTCGATCTCGTCCGCGGTGCGCTTCAGAATCTCGGTGATTCTCGGCACCGCCGGGTGTCCCGCGCCCCAGCGCCAGGCGCGCTTGTAGGTCACGCTCGCGACCCGGGCAAAGGCCTGGTGCAGGTCCCCCATCGGTCCGCCGGCGAAGTCCCGCACCGTGTCGCGGACCCGGTCGAAGATGTCTTCGATGGCGTCGCGATTGGTCTCCAGGAACGCCTCGCCCTCCGGGGTGATGTGGTACACCTTCTTGCCGCCCTCCTCCACCACCACCCGCACGTAGCCCTGATCCTCGAGGAGCTGGAGGGTGGGATAGACCGTGCCCGGAGATGCGGTGTAACACCCGGCGAGCTTTTCCTCCAGGGCCTTGATCACTTCATAGCCGTGCCGGGGCTTCTCCTTGAGGAGGCGGAGAATGACGAACTTCACTTCTCCCGACTCGAACATCTGGCTCCTGCGCCGCTGGCCTCGTTGCCGCCCGCCGCCCATCCGGAACCCGAAAACGCCCGGGCCGAAGCCACAGGAAATGAAGTCGGCGAAGTCGCCTAAACCCCAGTCATCACGTGGTTTATTCATTTG
>DATFGC010000138.1:0-2641 GCA_035249765.1 Gemmatimonadales bacterium
CCTCGAGCCAGGGCGCCCTCCACCCCGGCTGGAAGAGCCGCTGGAGCCGCTTCACTATTCGCTCTTCGATCTTGCCGTACCCGGTCGTCCACCGGTCGGCGACCGGCACCAGGACATCGGCGAACACCCGGACGATCTCGAAGCCGCCCGCCTGGAGCAGACGGGCAAGCGAGTGCCTGGTGAAGCCCTGGCGGTACGGGAAGCTCAGCATGTTGTTGTGGGCGAGCAGGCGAAGCGCGAGACCGCGGAGCGGACCATCGAGCCGGGCACGCCAGCCGGCGTAAAACTCCCCGTTGGGGATTCGGACCGCCAGGATGCCGCCGCCCCGCAAGCGCTCGCGGGCGGCGACCAGCGCGGCCCGTACGTCGTAGAGCTGCTCGAAGGTGTTCCAGATCGCGATCGCGTCGAAGGGGGGGTCGGCCGGCACTTCGGCAATCTCCCCCAGCGTCACCTTGAAGCCCCGGTCCGCCACGAAATCCACTGCCGGTGCGCTGAGGTCCACGCCTTCGAACGCCCAGCCGGCATCCCGCGCCGCTTCGAGAAACCCGCCCACATAGCTTCCCACTTCGAGACCCCGGCCGGTTCGGCCGGTGACTGCCGTGAGCCGCCGGAGCTGGGCTCGGCAGGTCTCGCGCTGGGTCTCGACCAGCGCCTGGAGAACCCCAGGGTCAGGTATCGGCCGCCCATACGCCGCTTCCAGCGCCGCGCGCCGCTCCCAGGGGTTGCGATAGACGTGCGAGCAGATCCGGCAGCGGGCGACCCGGAGCGGAGGATGCTGAGAGAACGCCACCCGATCGGCCAGATACTCCGGAGGGATTCCCTTTCGCAGCCGCCGTTCGTGGAAGGCCCACAACAGCTCCACCTCAGATCGGATTGCGTCCCGGTCGGCGATCTCCAGGTTTTCGAGCGAATCGCACACCGGGCAGCGGGTGGGCTCATAGGGAATCTGGGACATGGCCATTATCCTGGTCCCGGAGTCACCGGAGCAGCAGCCATGCCGCGGTGAGGCCGATGGCAGCCAGCGCGGCACCGGCCACCGCCGGCCGCAACCGCAGCCAGATCTGGAAGCTCTGCCGACGGGCCCGGTCATCGAACCGCCCGTGAGCCCCCCACCCGCCGGGAACCGGCTGCCACAGATTGTCCGGCCGGCCGGTCGTGGCGAACTCCTCGGCCTGCTGAGACCCGAATCCGGTACGACCGAGGTAGCGGTCCAGCAGCGCCGGCGCCAGCTTGTTTCCCCACACCGCCTGCACGGTCGGCCACCCGACCAGCATTTCCCTTCCCACGTCGTGATGGGCGGCGTAATGCACCGCTTCGGCGCAGACTTCCGGCTGGAAGATCGGCGGAACCGGCTGAGCCCTTCGCGGCATCCGGTTCCGGACCCACTCGAACTGCGGAGTATTCATGGCCGGCATCTGCACCATCGTGACCCGGATCCTGCTTCGCTGGTGAATGAGCTCGCAGCGCAATGAGGCCGTGAACCCCAGTAGGGCGTGCTTGGCCCCGCAATAGGCCGATTGCAGCGGGATGCTGCGATAGGCGAGGGCGGACCCCACCTGAATGATCACCCCCTGGTTCCGCGGCTCCATGTATCGCAACGCCGCCAGGGTGCCGAACACCGAGCCCAGGTAGGTCACCTCGGTGACCCGACGGTATTCGTCCGGCTGCATCGCCGTAACCGGAGAGAAGACCGACGCCATGGCGTTATTGACCCAGATGCCGATGGGTCCGAGCTCCTGCTCGATACGGTCCGCCACCCGATCGAGGGCGCCGGCGTCGGCGACATCGGCGGGACAGACAATTGCGGTGCCGCCCAGCGCTTCGACCTCCAGTCGGGTCGCCTCGAGCCGTTCCCGGTCGCGGGCGATCAGCCCGAGCCGCGCTCCGTCCCGGGCAAATCGATGGGCGAGGGCCCGTCCCAGACCGGCCGACGCGCCCGTGATGACCACGGTGCCCGGAGGGAGGATCACAGAGCGACCTCCCGCCGGCCGGCCAGATCGCGAATGCGCGCCGCGGTGCGGGAGGCGATAGCCTGGATGGTGAGGGAGGGATTGACCGCCAGAGAGGTCGGGAAAACGGAGCCATCGCACACCCAGAGGTTGGGCACATCGTGAGCTCGCCCATCCGCATCCACCACCGAGTCGCGGGGGTCACTTCCCATTCGGCAGCCGCCGAGGAGGTGGGCCGTGCGCTCGGCGCGCCATGGATCGGTTCCTCCCGCACCCTCCAGGATCCGGGTCATCTGGCCGGTCGCATGCCCCACCAGCTTCCGGTCGTTGTCATGGTAGCCGAAGGTCAGCCGGGCGATCGGGATCCCCCGGGCGTCCTGCTCATCGGCGAGCTCCACCCGGTTGCCGGCCTGCGGCAGCACTTCTCCGACCATGCCGAGTCCGGACCAATAGTTGTAGTCGAGCATGGCGCGGCGGAGCGCGGCACCCCACACACGGCGGGAGATCGTCATCCGGCGGGCGAAATCCCCGAGCTGGGGCCCCACCACCTCGATGGTATAACCGCAGACGAAACCGGCATCGGCCATCGTGCGATTGAAGTGCTCGGTGATGGACCCGCCCGGAGGAGGAGCCTTGTACTGATTGATGCGCTCGCCGAAGCGGGCGAACACCTGATCGCCGCTGTGCACCAT
>DATFGC010000139.1:0-3590 GCA_035249765.1 Gemmatimonadales bacterium
CGGACCGCCAGCTCACCGCGGTGCAGAACCTCCTGTTTCATGCGGCCTATTTCGGCATCCCGCGGGCGGTTTCGGAGCCACGGGCCCAGGCGCTGCTCGACCGGCTCGACCTCGGCGACCGGGGCGAGGCGCGGGTGGATCAGCTCTCGGGGGGACAGCAGCAGCGGCTGATGATCGCCCGGGCGCTGATCCACGAGCCGGAAATTCTGTTTCTGGATGAGCCGACCGTAGGGCTGGATCCCCAGGCCCGGCTTGCTCTCTGGGAGATTCTCCGCTCGCTGCACCAGCAGGGCCGCACCATCATCATGACCACCCACTACATGGAAGAGGCGGACCGGCTGTGCCAGCGTCTCGCCATCATCGATCGTGGCCGGCTGCTGGCGCTGGACACGCCCGCGGGTCTCAAGGCCCGCGCCCCGGGCGGTACTCTGCTGCAGATCACCCTGGATGGAGACGCTTCCGCTGCGGCGGCCGCGGTCAAGACGGTGGCGGGCCTCTCCCGGGCGGAAGCCCGGGAGGCCGAGCTTTCGGTGTACGCCGATCGCCCCGGCGAAGCACTCCCGGGGATCCTCCGGGCCATCGAGCAGGCCGGCCGGGCTCCTCTCGACATCCGGCTCACCCCGCCTAGCCTCGAGACCCTTTTCGTTGCGCTCACCGGAAGAAAGCTGGAGTGAGCCCGTCACCCTGGGTGGTGTTCCGGGCTCTGGTGCGGCGCGACATCCACGTGGTGTCGCGGGAGCTGCCGATGTTCCTGCTCCGCACCACCCTCCAGCCGATCATGTTCACCTTCGTGTTCGGCTACCTCCTTCCCAGGATGGGTTTCGTGCAGCCGGGGTACACCGGGGCGCTGCTGCCGGGGATACTGGGCGTGAGCCTGGCCTTTGCCAGCGTGCAGGCGGTGGCGCTCCCCATGGTCGCCGACTTCGGCTGGACCCTGGAGATCGAGGACCGCCTGCTGGCGCCGGTGCCCACCTGGGTGATCGCCGCCGAGAAGGTCATCGCCGGGACCGTCCAGGGGGTGATCGCCGCGCTGTTTGTGCTTCCCGTCGCCCGGCTCATCATGGGTCCCATCCCGGGGCTCGGCTTTGCCCATCTCGGCGTGGTGGCGGGAATGACGCTGCTCGGGGCCTTCACCTTCTCGGCGTTCGGCCTGGTGCTGGGCACCGCGATCCGGGGAGAGCAGATCGGGCTCATGTTCGGGCTAATCGTGGCGCCGATGATCTTCTTCGGCTGCGCCTATTACCCCTGGAAGGCGCTGGCGGGAACCCCGGTGGTGCAGGTGCTGGTGCTGGTGAATCCGCTGGTGTACGTGTCGGAAGGAATGCGCAGCGCGCTCACTCCCGACCTGCCTCACATGAATCCCCTGGTGGTTGCCGGGGCACTGGTGCTGCTCAGCACCATCTTCATGGCGGTGGGGCTCCGGACCTTCGACCGGCGAGCAGTGTCGTAGCTCGAGGTCACGCTGAGCGCAGCGAAGCGGCGGAACCTCGGGTTGAGATCGGCCCCTTCTCCTTCGCTGCGCTCAGGACGACGGCTTCGCTCAGGGTGACCTCCTGTGAAACCGCTCTTACGCGCCCGCCGTCGTGAAAGGGTGACCACCCGGTTCGTGCTGCTGGCACTCTGTCTCGCATTTCCTCCCGTCCTGTCCGCACAGGCCGAGGCGGATTCCGCCCGGGTGGCGCGGGAGGCATGGCGCCAGGCAGTACCGCTGTTCCGGCGCCAGGAGTACGCCGCTGCACGCGAGCTGGTGCGGCGGGCCTATCTGGCCTGGCCATCCCAGCCCGTCTATGTCGCGGGTTACGCCGCGGTGTCGGCACGAATGCTCGACACCGCGGCGACCCTCGAAGCGCTGACCTTGCTCGCCGACCTGGGACTCTCCGCCGACCTCGCCGGAGCCGATTTTGCGGGCGTGCGCGACGCGCCGGCACTTCGCGAGGTGGCCAGGCGACTGGCGGCCAACGCGGCCCCGTTGGCGCAGAGCGCGGTAGCAGTCACTCTGGCCGAGCCGGACTTCTTTCCCGAAGGGATCTCCCACGACCCCAGGAGCGGCGCGTGGTTCGTCGGCAGCATCCGGCGCCGCAAGGTGACCCGGGTGCTTCCCGGTGGCGCAGCGGAGGATCTGGTGCGGGAGGGCCAGGACGGACTCTGGTCGGTGCTCGGGGTGCGGGCCGATCCGGTGCGTGCCACGCTGTGGGTGACGACCGCCGCGATCCCGCAGGGCGCGGGGTACCTGGCCGCCGACAGCGGGCGCTCGGGGATCTATGCCTTCGACCTGGGGACCGGCCGGCTCAAGGGACGCTATCTGCTCCCCGACTCTCCCGCCGGACACCTGCTGGGCGATCTGGTCGTAGCGGCGAATGGCGACGTCTACGCCACCGACAGCCGGGATCCGGTGATCTGGCGGGTCCGCTCAGGAACCGGGGAGGCGCAGGAGTTCCTCCGCCATCCGCTGTTCCGCTCGCTTCAGGGGCCCGCGCTGGACCCATCGGGCCGCACGCTTTACGTCGCCGACTACTCCCACGGCGTTCTCGCGGTGGACCTCAACACCAGGCAGGTGCGCGTACTGGCCGTGCCGCCCCGCACCACCGTGCTGGGGATCGACGGGCTGGCGTGGTACGACGGTTCGCTGATCGCGATCCAGAACGGGGTGTCCACCCCGCGGGTGCTGCGGCTTCAGCTCGACGGGCCGGGGCAGCGGATCATCGGGGTGACGGTGCTGGACCGGAATCTTGCCCACGCGACCGAACCCACCATCGGCACGGTGTGGGAGCGCCGCTACTTCTACGTCGCCAACAGTCAGTGGGAGGCCTACGACGACGGAGGGAGACTCCGGCCCGGTGTCCGGCTTACCTCACCGCGGATTCTCGAGATCAAGCTTCCCTGAAGCGGCTCATCATTCGTCATTGCGAGGGCCGGAGGACCGCAGCCATCTTCCGGGATTGCTTCGCCGCCCAAGGCGGCGGTTCGCAATGACTCTACGGAAAGGGAAGCTTCGTGCCACGTCGTGTTTCCGCGTTGACCGCTTCGGCCGTTCTGCTGGCGCTGGGGTCTCTCCCGGTATCGGCACAGCCGCCCAATCCCGCGACGAATATCCGCTACCAGATCACCTTCGACTCCGCCACCGCCGCGGAGCGCAAGGCAAGGATCGGGATGCGCTTCGATGTCGCGCGGGCCGGCCCGGTCCTGCTTTCGCTGCCAGCCTGGACCCCGGGGGCCTACGAGCTCAGCAACTACGCCCGCAAGGTCTCCAACTTTTCCGCCAGTGGGCCGGGCGGCCCGTTGGACTGGGACAAAACCGACTACGACACCTGGCGGGTGCGGGCAGCCGCCCCAGGCACCGTATCGGTCGAGTTCGATTTTCTGGCCGACTCGCTCGACAATGCCATGGCGTGGTCGAAGGACGACTTCCTCCTGCTCAATGGCACCAACGTCTTTCCCTATCCCGAGGGCCTGGGGATGGAGTTCGCCGCCCGGGTGAGCGTAACCACCGCGCCCGGCTGGCAGGTGGTGAGCGGGCTCGATGGCGACGGCGGCCCGGGCCGGTACCGGGCGGCGAATTATCACGACCTGGTGGACATGCCGTTCTTCAT
>DATFGC010000140.1:0-4841 GCA_035249765.1 Gemmatimonadales bacterium
GGGAGCGCCCACCTCGACGCCGCTGGTTCCGGCGGTAACGTGCTCCAGGACGGGCTGGCCCAGGAGACCGTCCGGGGCTTCGATTCCGACCTTTCCCCCCGGCTCGAGCTCGCGCTCAGCACCCTGATCATCCTGCTTGGCATCCTGGTCCTGATGCTGCCGGTGTCCTGGGTCTACATGTCCATCAAGGCCAACAGGGGCCACAACCAGCAGGTCGCTCAGACCCTGATATTCCTGCCGCTGGTGGTGGCGGGGATCGTCCTGGTCGTCCAGAACAGCCTCGCCCTGGGCTTCGCCCTCGCGGGTGTGGTCGCCGCAGTGCGCTTCCGCACCACCCTCCGCGATTCCCGGGACGTGGTGTTCATCTTCCTGGCGATCGCGGTCGGATTCGCCGCCGGGGTGCAGATGCTGCTGGTGGGCGCGGTGGTGTCCTTCGTCTTCAACTTCGTCCTGATTCTCACCTGGCGCTACGATTTCGGCCGCAACGTGCTGGAGCCGACCGCCGCCTCGCAGTGGAGCGATCAGCTCAGCGAGCTGGCCGAGCGCCGGGGCGGCGGAAAGGTTCCCGACCGGGACCTGGTGCTGGCCCTGGACCAGAAAAAGGCCCTCGCCCTGGCCGAGCGGTTCGACCGGGTGCGCAAGATCCTGGGTCCCAGCGGCAAGAAGCCCCGCTTCAACGCCATCCTCTCGGTGACCACGGAAACGCTGAGCGAAGCCCAGGCGAAAGTGGGCGCCGCGCTCGACGACGTGGCTGCCCGGTGGCGGCTCGATGAGGTTGTGACCAACGTGGGCAGGCCTTCCGAGCTGTACTACCTGGTCCGGATCCGGAAGTCCACCAGCAAGGACGATCTACTCACCGCGGTCCGGGCCAGCGCGGAAGACGCCATTACCGACGCACAAGTCGAGGTAGCCGAGTCCGTCATCGCCGCCGAGGAAGACGGAGACAAGCGATGAGCGGAGGGTCACTCATCGCGCCGCTGCTGGTGCTCTCCCTGCTGGTGCCATCCTGCCGCAAGAGCGGCGGAAGCGAGGACCCCTCCCGGGAAGACAGCGCCGCGCTCGATGCCCGGGTGGCCAAGCTCCAGGAGCGGCTGGCCAAGGCCGATTCGGGCGAAGGAAGTGGCGATCCGGTGGCCCGCTGGCTGCTCGGGTCGGAGCTCACCGAAGTCTCCGGGCTGGCGCTCACTCCCGATGGGCGTCTCTTTGCCCACGGCGACGAGGCCGCCCGGGTCTTCGAGATCGACTACCGCCGGGGAACCGTGGTCAAGCAGTTCTGGGTGGGTGAGGATGCCCTTCGAGGGGACTTCGAGGGCATCACCTACGCCGGGAACCGCTTCTTCCTGGTCACCAGCAAGGGGCAGCTCTACGAGTTTTCCGAGGGTGCCGATGGCGAGCGGGTGAAATTCCAGCTGCACGACACCCGGCTGGGCAAGGAATGCGAGTTCGAGGGCGTGGCCTTCGATTCCACCGCCAACACCCTGCTGCTGCCCTGCAAGAATGTGGGGGAAAAATCCCTCCAGGGGAATCTGGTGATCTACCGCTACGCGCTGGGCACCGACTCCACCGGCACCAGCACCTCGGAGCTCACCATTCCCATGGCCCAGGCGGTCGGGAACAACCGCTGGAAGCAGTTCCGCCCCACCGACATCGCCATCGATCCCTGGACGGGAAACTACGTGCTGGTGGCGGCGCAGGAGAAAGCGATCCTCCAGGTCACCCCCGCCGGCACGGTGGTGTTCTCCCGTCCGCTGGCCGGGTCGCATCCCCAATCGGAAGGGGTCGCGGTGACCCGGGACAGCATCCTGATCGTGGGTGACGAGGGAACCGGGCAGCCCGGCGCCATCACCCTCTACCGGTGGCGATGATGCGCCGTGCCGCGCTGGTCGCGCTGGTGCTGGCCGCGGTTCTGGCCGGGCGCGCCGCCGCCCAGGTGGACCCCCCGCCCAAGGTCGGCGACAAGACCGCTACCGTCGCGGCGGGAGCCCACTACCAGGGCGGCGGCCTCCGCCGCTTTCTCCTGGGCGACACCTACCGGGACCTCTGGGCCGCCCCGATCACGGTGCCGGTGCTGGACATCTCCAGCTATGCCGGCGGACTGAAGCCCACCAAGATGGGAGGCGGTGCACAGACCAAGTCGGTGCGCTTCCTGGACTCGAAGGGCAGCGAGTACGTCTTCCGGCTGGTGGACAAGGACAACCAGTCGGTGCCCGAGGGGTTCGAGGGCTCGATCATCGAGTCGATCTCCCGCGACCAGGTCAGCGCCCACCACCCCGGGTCCGCCATGGTCGCAGCCGAGCTGCTCGACGCGGTGGGCATCCTCCACGTGACCCCCAGGCTGTTCGTCATGCCGGACGACCCCCTCCTGGGCGAATTCCGCGAGGAGTTCGCCGGCGAGCTGGGCATGCTGGAGGCTTATCCCAACAAGCCGGATAATGCCCCGGGATTCGGGGGCGCGATCGAGGTCATCGACACCGACTCGCTGATGCCGCTGCTGGACAGGAATCCCGCGGAGCGGATCAACGCCCGGGCGTTTCTGACCGCCCGGCTGGTGGACATGCTCATGAACGACTGGGACCGCCATCCGGGGAACTGGAAGTGGGGGCGGATGCAGCCGGGCGGGGCATGGCAGCCGATCCCGCGGGACCGGGACAAGGTGATGATCAGCTACGGCGGCATTGTCGGCGTCGCGGGCAAAGGGTCTCCCAAACTGGTTCGCTTCCGGGAAACCTACCCGAAGGTGCGCGGGCTGACCTGGAACAGTCTCGAGCTGGACCGGCGGGTGCTGGGGGGGCTGGAGAAGCCGGTGTGGGATTCGGTCGCGGCGTTCCTGGTGCGGCGGCTCACCGATCGGGTGATCGACGATGCGGTGAAGGCCATGCCGCCCGAGTACCTCAAGCTGACCCCCGAGGTGGCCGCGACCTTCAAGGCGCGGCGGGATCAGATCCCTGCCCAGGCGGACCGGTTCTACCGCTATCTGGCCGGGGTGGTGGACCTCCATGCCACCGACGCGACCGATCGCGCGACCGTCACCCTGGTGGACGACCGGTTCGTGGATGTGGAGCTTCGCGCGGAGCGGGGCGCTCCCTACCTTCGCCGGCGCTTCGACGCAATGGAGACCGGCGAGATCCGGCTCTACCTGCACGGCGGCGATGACCGCGCCACGGTGCAGGGCACCGGGTCGCCCGCGATTCAGGTCCGGGTGATCGGCGGCAATGGCGCCAACCAGCTCACCGACTCCTCCAGCCGGGCGGGCCGCTCCGGCGGAGTCCGGCTCTACGAGAACGGCAGCGTCAGCGGAATCGAGTACGATGAGGACGTGAGTTACAACCGGCGCCCGCTGGTGAACCTCTGGGGCCACGTGCAGGAGCCGGGAAAGGATCGGGGCGGAAAGTTCTCTCCCATCGCGGGGCTCAGCGCCACCGGCGATCTGGGGGTGGTGCCCCGGCTGGGGATCAACATCGTGAAGTACGGCTTCCGCACCTGGCCCTACGCCAGCCGCACCGCGCTGATCGGGGAGTACGCCACCGGAGTCGAGGCCTTCCGGATCACCGGACTGATGGACCGGCGGCGGGAGGAGTCGTCGCTGCACCTGACGGCGCTGGCCCGGATGTCGGAGATCGAGATCGTGAATTTCCGCGGCCTGGGCAACGACAGCCCGGACGGCCCGCTGGAATTCTTCGAGGCCCGCCAGCGCCAGTGGCTCCTCCATCCGGCCATCGCGCTGGCGCTGGGCCCCCGGAGCGACCTGTTCCTCGGCCCCATGATCCAGTACTCCAGCACCGACAGCATTCCCGACCGCTTCATCTCGGAGAATCGGCCCTACGGCTTCGGCGATTTCGGTCAGGCCGGGCTCCGGCTCGGGCTGTACAGCGACGGGCGCAACCGGTCGAAGGATGCGACCAAGGGACTGCTGCTCGACCTGAGCGCGACGGTGTATCCGGCTCTGTGGGACGTGACCAGCACCTTCGGGGTGCTCTCCGGAACCGGTGGGCTCTACGTTACATTGCCTGTTCCGGTGCACCCGATCCTCGCGCTCCGCGCGGGAGCCAAAAGGTTGTTCGGGGACTTCCCCTTCCATGAGGCGGCCTTCATAGGAGGGCGGGGATCGGTCCGCCGGCTGGACCGGGAGCGCTATGGCGGAGACGCCGCGCTGCACGGCACCGCCGAGCTCCAGATTCCGGTGGCGCAGTTCGGCTTCGTGCTTCCGCTCGATGTCGGCATCTTCGGATACGCCGATGCCGGCCGGGTCTACCTGGATGGGGAATCTCCCGGAGGCTGGCACAAGGGCGCCGGAGTGGGCTTCTGGGTCGGAATCCTGAATCCCGCCACGGCCATCAGTCTCGAATTTGGGGATCAGCGCGGCCGTACCGGAATCAGGATTCGAACCGGGCTGAGCTTCTAAGTGTCATCACCTTCCGCCCGCGGGCTTTTGCATTGCGCTTGTCTGCCCTCGCATCGCGACTCGTGCTCTCACTGCTCGCGCTGGCCTGCCGCGCGCCGGTCCGGGCCACCCCCCCTCCCGCCGACGCGCCGGCCGAGCTGGTGGCGCGGAGGGGGGCCTCCATTCTGATCGGGGTAGGAGACATCGCGGCCTGCAACTCTCCCTGGGATGAAGCCACCGCGGCGATCGTAGACAGCATCCTCAAGGCCGACAGCGCCGCCAGCGTGGAGGATGCCGTTTTCACCCTGGGCGACAACGCCTATCCCGACGGATCCGAGCGGGACTATGCCCTCTGCTTCACGCCATCATGGGGCGACACCGCCAAGCGGATCATCTCCCGGATCCGGCCCTCTCCCGGAAACCACGAGCACGAGACCGACGAGGCGGCTCCCTACTACAA
>DATFGC010000141.1:0-4664 GCA_035249765.1 Gemmatimonadales bacterium
GCCACCAGGGAAGTCTCCACGCACCAGCCAGGACGATGCCGCAACCGCGATGGCGGCTACAACAACGGCTGTTACGTACGCCTGGATGGAAAGCCGGTTTGACATGAATGGGTGGGACTTGGGAGTTGACCTCAGTCAACCTGGACTAGTTCCAGGTCTGGGTTTCGCCGAAGAACAGGCCGGTAATGAGCCTGCTTACGCCGAATGCCGCAGCTGCGAGCCAGCTGATCATGAGCGTCACCTCCCCTCTTGAGTAACTCTGAGGTATCGGGAAGTGGTCGGCCTCGCTATAGCCTACCAGACGCTCCGCTCAATTGTGCCCGCTCGACTCCGCTCGCCCTGCCGCGAAGACTGGGGTCCCCTCCCTTAGTCCGTTCCTTTCCTGGGTCCCGCGTGGTTCGCCTGCGCCACCCGCTATCCTACCACTCCAAACGCCCGCCCGTTAGGCCGGCTTCCGGAGCTCGGTCCATCTATTAGTCGCGTCCAGCACCGCGAACACCGCCGCCCGCTCCGGACTCTCCTTCACCTCCGCCGTCCCGGTCAGCAGCACCGTGTCCCGCCCGCTCGCCGCCTGGATGGCCGCAAATACGACATTGCGGTCCAGCGCCTGGATCACCCGGGCCCCCTCCAGCGTCATCGCACCCTTGGACAGCAATCGGTCCAGCACCGCCACCGTCGCCCGGCCCGCTGCCTCAACTCGTCCCCGGGGCGTGTCCGCCGCCTCTTCCTCGGCGTTCTCGACCCGCCGGTCCCACGACAACGTCACCTGCACCACCACCCGCCCGGCCCGCTGGCTCGGCTGCATCGCCAGCCCCTCGAACAGCACCGTCCGCTGCAGACTCCGCTGCCGAACCGCCTGCCGGTCCAGGGTCTCCAGCGGCTTCACGTCCGCGGTCTGGGCGATGCTGATCTTCCGGTGATCCACCCGGAGCCCCAGATGGGCCAGCAGCGCGCTCTCGATGTTCCGCACCAGCTGCTTGGGCGCCAGCCCGGCCTGCGCCAGCACGTGGACCTCGCTCACCTCGCCCAGCGGCGTGGTCACCACCCGCGCCGACAACACCCCTTCCAGGGAGGTCAGCAGGTTCTCCGCCCGCCGCACCCCCCAGGGATCCGGCATGCTGTCAGCCGGCGCCTGCGGCCGCCCCAGCTGGGGATCGGTGGGACGCGCTGCCGATGGTCCGGTCACGTGTACTCCAGTAGTCCGAAGAAAGTCCCGCTCATGCCACGGTATTCCGGCCCGCCGCCTTGGCCCGGTACAGCGCGCGGTCCGCGTTGACCAGGAGATCGCCCCCGGTCGGCACCGCCGGATCGAACTCCGCGATGCCCACGCTCACCGTCACCGCGCCCAGCGGATACCCCAGCCGGCGCCCTACCCCTTCTATCCCCTGACGGAGCGCCTCGGCCACCCGCTCGGCCCCGTCCTGCTGGGTGCGATTCAAGATTACCACGAATTCATCACCGCCGTACCGTGCCGCCAGGTCCGAGGCACGCACCACCGACCGGATCTCCGCGGCCACCGCCCGCAGCACATCATTGCCAGCTTCGTGCCCGTAGCGGTCGTTGACTTCCTTTAACCGGTCCAGGTCGAGGAACAGCACCGTAAACCGCTCCCCGCTTCGCTTGCTGCGCTCCACTTCCTGGCTCAGCCGGTCCCGTAACACGCGAAAGGTCGCCAGCCCGGTCAGCAGGTCGGTGGCCGCCTCCCGCTGGCTCTCCTCCGCCCGGCGCTCCTGGTAGGGCGTGCACTGCTTGAGCGAGGCCCTGCCCAGCGCCGCCGCCTCCGCAAATCTCCGGCAGGTCTCGTACCCGCAGGCCCTGCAGTCCCAGGGCCGCCCGTTGGGACCCAGCCCGATTGCCTTCAACACCTGTTGGACCGCCGCGGCATCGGCCGGCTGGGGCCGCGGCTTGAGGTCGAACACCGCGCCAACGCTTGCAGTTACCCCCGCTTGAGTCACCGGGGCCAGGCTGCGAGGCGGTTCAGTGCTCTGCACCACGTTGCGCCGCCAGTACAGCTGCTCCCGGGGCCCCGACAGCGGGTGATCCAGCGCCCCCTCCGACGCCAGGATGTCCACGAAACCCAGATCAAGCCTGTCCACCACCACCGCGCGGGAGAGCGCCGGCAGCGCCGCCAGCCCGCGGAGCTTCTGGAACTTCCGGTTGGTCTGCCGCAGCTCGTCCAGCAGTGCGAGCGGCAATCCCCCCGCCGCGCTGATGTGTCGACGCCGCTCCTGGGGCAGCCGGGTGAACACCGTGGGCTGCGCCGCCGCGGTCACCCCCCGCAACCGGAACAGCTCACCCAGATCGGCAAAGGTGACCCAGGCGTCGATCTCCGGAGCCCCCCGCGAAGCGGCCAGCCCCGCGTACACCACCTTCACGTCGTCCCCATAGAGCGAGCGGACGTAGCGGGCTTCCGCCACCGGCGGGGTCGCGATCGGTGCGAGATAGGGAATCAGCTCGGGATACCCGGTCCGCACCGCATCCACCACCACCGGATCGGTGGAGCGGATCAGCGTGCCCTGCGGCTCGGTCCTCCAGTACTTGAGATACTCCTGCGCCACCAGCTCGTCGCCGATGACGCCCCGCGACACCACTCTGAACCCGGCGGCATAACACGCGTTCACCACCTGCTCCGGCGCCACCGGATAGAAATGCGCGGCCGATTCGGTACCGAGGATCAGAACCCCGGCACCCTCCGCGGCGATTGCCACCGCGCGTCCCAGCTCGCCGGAAACCCGCACCGCATCGTGGGGACACTCCGGCACGCAGAGCCCGCAGCGGATACAGGACTCATCCAGAACATGCACCGCCGAGGCGTCGGGCGCGACAGCGATTGCATTCGTGGGACAAACCCGAACGCAGGCCAGACAGGCGACGCATGCGTCGTCGTCAATGACAAAATTCACTCGGCGGGCCTTCGGCCAGCCCGGGGAGAGTGCCCCAAGATTGTGATCATCATGGACCTTGTCAAGCGTTGCAGTGGCTCAAGTAACAGCAATACCACAAGTTACGCGAGATTGAACTCTTTGATCTTCCGGTACAGAGTCCGCTCCCCAATGCCGAGTCTTGCAGCCGCCTGCCGTCTATTTCCTTGATACTCCCGCAGGGCTGCCTCGATAGTCGCTCGCTCCACATCAGCCATAGTCATGCCACTCCGGTAGATGACATCCGGAGGGGACACCGCCTCGTTTTCCTCGAACGAAATCGGGGTGAGGGCGCTCTCCGGAACCTCGATGACCTGGACTTTCCCCTGCCGCTCGTCCAGCCGGCGCCGGAGCTCCTCCACCTGCATCCGGAGATCCATCAGCCCCCGGAGGATGAATTCCAGCTCGTGGCCGGTGGCGGCCCCGCCCGGCCCGCTCCGGGCCAGCACCGGCAGCACCGTAGGGGCCCCCTCCAGGATGTCGTCCGGGATGTCCGAAGCCCGGATCTCGGTGCCCGGCGCCAGCACCACCATGGACTCGATCAGGTTGCGAAGCTGGCGCACATTGCCGGGCCAGGGGGCTTCCACCAGCCGCTGCATCGCCTCCGAGGTGATCCCCCGGAAGGGGCGGTCGTGGGTTTTGGCGAATTCCCGGATGAACCGCCGCACCAGGAGGGGGATGTCTTCCCGCCGCTCCCGGAGCGGGGGGAGGTAGATGTTGAGCACCGAGAGCCGGTAATAGAGGTCTTCCCGGAATTCGCCCAGGGCGACGCTTTCCCGAAGCGGCTTGTTGGTGGCGGCGATCACCCGAACGTCCACCTTGATCGGCTGCACCCCGCCCACCCGGAAGAAGGTCCGGCTCTCCAGCACCCGGAGCAGCTTGACCTGGACCGAGAGGGGGACGTCGCCGATCTCGTCCAGAAAGATCGTCCCCCCGTCCGCCAGCTCGAACCGTCCCAGCCTCCGCTCGGCGGCGCCGGTAAAGGCCCCTTTCTCGTGGCCGAAGAGCTCGGACTCGAGCAGGGTTTCCGGCAGCGCGGCGCAGTTGACCGCGATGAACGCCTGGCCCCGCCGGGGCGAGAGATCGTGCAGCGCCTTGGCCACCAGCTCCTTCCCGGTGCCCGATTCGCCCTGCACCAGGACCGTGCTGGTGACCGGCGCCATCTGCTCGATCTTGACCAGCACCTCGTGCACCCCGGGGCTCTGCCCGCTGATCCCGGTGTGCTGCTGAAGCCGGCGCCGGTCGACCAGCCGGCGGGCGGTGGCCACCGATTCGTCGGTGGGCACCGGCTTGATCAGGAGCGCGGTCGCGGGGAGCCGGCCATAGCGGCCCCGCTCGGTATCGGTCGACTCCAGCAGACCGAGGGTGAAGACCTCCTGCTCCCGGGCCAGCCGGAGCAGCTGCTGCGCCGAGGCCTCGTGCACCGCCCCGGTGAGAATCAGGAGATCGGGGTGCTCCCGCCGCAGCGCCGCCGGAGCGTCGTCCATCGGGCTCACCAGCGCGGTCGTGAATCCGGCGGCCTCCAGCGCGGCGTTGAGGGGAACCGCCGTCTCGAGGTCGGCCATGGTGAGGAGGATCTGGGAGGGCATGTTATGCCCCGGTGAGCGGTGAGCGGTGAGCGGTGAGCGGGACGTGGTCGGTCTTCTCACCTCGAACCAGATCCACGGCGTGCTCGATCCACTGCTCCAGCACCGCCAGGCCATCGGCGACTCCGCCCGGGCTGCCCGGCAGGTTGATGAGCAG
>DATFGC010000142.1:0-2257 GCA_035249765.1 Gemmatimonadales bacterium
ATTGTCGTAGACGACCACGCCGGATGCCTTGTTCCAGATCTTGATCCGGAATCGATCGGAGCCACCCCCGCCGGGGAGCGCACCGTCGATCGCGGTCAGCAGGAAGCCGTAGGCACCGGCACCGCCGATGGTTCCTTCGCCCTTGTACTGGGCTCGCGCGCCCGCCACCACGAGCCACTGGTAGCTGGTACTGCTGAAGTCGAGGTTTCCGGCATGGAACTGGAATTCGGTGCTGCCGCTCGGAACGGTCGTGCCCTTCTTGTATCGCGACACGAAGCCGAAGCTGGCCTTGCCGATCGTGCCGCCATCGGCGGCGCAGCCGGTCCACAGACACGCTCCGGCGGGTGAATCGATCCAGCCACCGCCGGTGACGAAGCCCCCTGAGGGGTCGTAGACGACGAGGTAGGCCGGAGTATCCATGGCGCTTGAGCGAGAGCCCGACAGGGTGCCGTCCGAAACGGTCACTCCGACGGTGTAGACCCCGGCGCTGGTGAACGTACGGTGGCCGGTGACCAGTCCTGATCCGGCTCCCTCCTGAACCACTCCCGCGGATGCGCTCGCGCCGTCATCCCAGTCGATACTGGCCGTGTGGATGTCGAGCGGATTGCCGTCGGTGAAGCTTGCGGTGAGCGCCGCGCTCTGTCCCAGCGGGACTGGAGCACCGGGAAGGGCAACCCTGGTGACCACCGGGGCGAGGTTCACCTCGGCCACCAAGAACGGCGAGAGCGACGACACCGTACCACAGATGGTATTGCTGGGCAGACTCTGCGACGCCGTGATGTCACGCCAGATGCCGCCCTCGAAGTGCAGCAACCGAAGCTGGGTTTCACTCCCATAGATCACTGAGCTGTAGTTGATACACACGGTGACCGGACCGCCATAGGCCGCCGTGGTCTGGATGTCGTAATAGGTCGCCGGGGTGCCAAGCCGGAATCCGGTGGGGGCTGGCGGCGACCCGCCCTGATTGAGGTCGGCCGTCGTGGCCGTGGTGAGGCCGCCCCCGGTGACCGTGGTGAAAGTGAGGGTCATCGGGGCCAGGGCTCCAGTGACTGGATCGGCCGGAGCCACGGCGACAGCGGAGCCGGACGGGGTTCCGCCCGGCGGCAGGAACTCGACCAGTACCCCGGTTTGGCCTTCGGTGTTGGTGCCCCAGCAGGCGATAGTGGCATCCGAGCGCATACCGCAGCTGTGGGCCGAGCTTGCCGTGACGCCGGAGAACGTGCCCGATGGCGGAGTGGAGCGGCCATCGGCACCGTAGCCCCAACAGGCTGCCGTCCCGTCACTGCGGACCGCGCAGGTGTGGGAGATGCCGGCGCGGACCTCCTTGTAGGTACCTGGATGACCGTAGGTCACGATCCCAGCAGTCGGAGCTCCACCGACTTCGCCATGGGTGTTGAAGCCCCAGCAGACCAAAGTGCGGTCGGGTCTCAGGGCGCACGCGTGGTGTTCCCCCGCGCTCACCTGCCGAAAGACCCCGGCAGGAGGCGCCAAGGTGCCCCCATCGACCGGATAGTGGATCCCGGCGCAGATGATGGTCCCGTCGGCCCGGATGGCGCAGGTGTTGAGCCAGCCGGCGCTCACCTGGGCATAGGTCCCGGCGGGGAGATCCTTGGCATGGAAGGCGTTGAGCCCCCAGCAGTGGGCCGCGCCGTCGGCGGCGAGCGCGCAGCCGTGATACTTCCCGATGCTCACCTCCCTGAAGCTGCCGGCCGGGACGCTGGTTTGTCCCGAGCCGTCGCTGCCGTAGCACGCAATGGTCCCGTCGGTCTTGAGCCCGCAGGTGGTGGAAAAGCCCGCGGTGAGCTGCTGGAACGTCGTGCCGGAGGGAACGTTGTCGCCGCCGTACGGTGCTGAGCCCCAGCAGCGCGCGGTGCCGTTGGCGCGGAGGGCGCAGCTGTACTTCTCCCCGGCCGCGACCAGGGGCGCCGGGGCTTCGATGGTGGTGGTCGTGACCACGGCCGCCGAGAGCCCCCGGCTGTCGGTGACGGTCAGGGTGACCAGGTACACGCCGAGCTCGGCGTAGGCGTGGCTCGGGGTGGGGCCGGTGCCGGTCGTTCCATCGCCGAAGTCCCAGCTGAACGTCAGCGGATCCCCATCGGGATCCGACGAGGTGGTGCCGTCGAGCGAGGTGCTTAGTCCCCGGGTTCCCCAGTATGGGCCGCTGCTCCGGGCAACCGGTGGAGCGTTCAGGAACTCGCTCGGAACGTTGGTCTGTCCATCGGTGTTGGTCCCCCAGCAGGCGATAGTCACCTCGGTG
>DATFGC010000143.1:0-6241 GCA_035249765.1 Gemmatimonadales bacterium
CGCATCCCAGCAGGGCGGCGACACCGAGGGCCGCCACTCCGGCGCGGAGACGTGGCAGAGGGAGCATGGCAGCTCGCGACATGAAGGAAAGGCGGGGAGGCACCGGGACGGTCCCGGCCCCTCCCCTCCCGGAATCAGAAGCCGACTTCCAGGCCGAACTGGACCCGGCGCGGATCGGAGATAGTGCACCCGGCCTTGCCGAAATTGGCGTCGTTCACGTTCCCGACGTTGTAGCAACCCAGGTTCTGGGTGTTGAAGACGTTGAAGCCGTCGATCGTCAGGCCGAGGTGGGAGCGTCCCAGCGAGAAATCCTTGCGAAGCCGCAGGTCGAGCATCTTGTAGGTCGGGGTGTCGAACCCACCCGGGGTCAGTGGGTTGCCCGTCCCGCCGAACCGGTCGCCGGTGTCCAGGTTGCTGCCGCTCGCGACGGTGGCGACCCCGCTGAACTGGAGATCGAGTACTGCCGGCATTCCGATGATCCAGTTGGCCACCACACGGTGCCGTTCATCGTTGCGAACCTGCTTGGGATAGTCCACCGGGTTCGGGAAGCTGAAATCGTCGTTGAACCCCTGGGTCTGCCGCTTGGCCAGGGTGTAGGCAATCCCGCCGCCCCAGCCGAATTTCTCTCCCTGCCGGTAGCCCCGGTCCACTTTGAGAGTGGCGGCGTCGTACCAGGTCTTCCCGGTGTTGTCAGCGAAGAGCACATTGGCGAATCCGGGGACGGTGTTGTGCACGAAGCAATTGGGCACCCCGAACGAGCGCTCCGGGCACACGAAGTTCTCGTTGGCCCAGTAGAAGGTGAAAGTGTTGTTGCTCCGGACCCCGTTATAGGCCACCTCGATCGCGAAATCGCCCAGGAGCTGCCGGATCCCGGCGCTGAATTGGGTGGACTTGGGCGGCTCGAGATCGTTGGGCAGCAGCTTGATCTCCCGGGCGTTGAAGGCCTGGTTGGCGATCAGCGGGAGCACCGCCTCCCGGCCGCTGAGGTAGATGTTGTTCCACTCCGCCTTGCCCGGCTCGGCCGGTCCACCGGTGGGAAAGAACTCGATCCGGTAGCCGGGGTGCTGGAGGGCGAACTTCTCCTCGGTCGCGAGATCGAACAGGGTCCGGTCGTAGAAGATCCCCACGCTCCCGAACACCGTGGTCCGGTTGTCCCGGTTGAGCCCATAGGAGAAGCCGACCCGGGGCTGGATCGCGCCCATGTAGGCGCTTCGCTGGGTCCCGTCGGTGAAATAGCGCTCGGTATCGAGCGGCAGGAAGAGCCGGTCCGCGTACTTGGTCAGGGAATCCCTCACGTCCGACGGGGTAATGTAGTCCTTGTTGATCGCGCCCGACTCGTAGTCCCAGCGGGCGCCCAGGTAGAGGGTCAGCCGCTCTGAGGGGCTCCAGTCGTCCTGGAGGTAGAGTCCCAGCTGGGTGTTGTTGGTGCTGAGCCGGGGATCGCCGGCCTGGAACTCGACCCGCTGAGGGAAGGAGAAGTTGTGGAACCAGGACTCGTAGACGAAGCGGGGATTCTCGGAGTTCTGCTTGATGACGTCGTACTTGCTGAAGTCCACATTGATCCCGCCCTTGATCACGTGGCTTCCGCCCGCCTGCAGCCCGGTATAGGTCAGGTCGTCCCGGAGCGAGAGCCGCTTCTGGGTGAAGTCCTGGTTGGTGATGTTGCCCCCGATCTCCACGCAGCAGCCGAAGCCGAAGAACCGGTTCACCTGCTCGGGGTTGGTCGCCACCGGGTTGTAATGGTATCGCTGGTAGGACACCTGGGCTTCGTTGAGCCAGGTTCCCTTGAACCAGTTGTGCTTGAGGAGGCCGGTGGTGACCGCGTTGTTGAACCGGGTCGCGGCGGAGAAGGCGGTGAGCCCGCCGAAATTCCGGATGTCGCGCTCGGCCCGGGTGTTGAGACTCAGCTCCATGGAGGAATTGGGGCTCATGGCATAGCTGAGCTTGCCGAAGATCAGATGGGACCGGAAGGGCGATTCGAAATCGCCGTTGTACTGGGAAAAGTTGATGGTGTCGATCGCCGGGAAGCCGGACGGCGGGGTGATCGCGACCCGGTTGGAGCGTTCCTGGAAGTTTCCTTCGTAAGAGCCGAAGAAGAACAGCTTGTTCCGGATCAGCGGGCCGCCGGCGCTGATGCCGACCAGCTCCCGCCGGTAATCAGGTTTCCGGAAGGTATCGGGGTTGTTCTCCCGGTCCGCGACCTGGAACGTATCCAGGGTCACCAGGCTCTTGCCCTGATAGGCAAAGAAAGCGTTCCCGGTCCAGGTGTTGCTGCCCGACTTGGTGGTGGCGGTGATGATGGCGCTCGATGCCTTCTGGTACTCCGCCTTGTAGTTCTGGGTGATCACCCGGAATTCCTGCACTGCGTTGAGCGCGAAGGGATTCCCCCGGCTGGCGTCCTGGCCGGCGACCCCGCCCTTGAGGATGTCGTTCTTGTAGCTGGCTCCGTCGATAAACACGTTGATCTGCTCGGGGCCCTGGGCGCCGGCGCTGATGGTCTTCCGGACATCGCCGGTCCGGTCGCCGGACAGCCGCACGCCGGGCGCCAGTACCGCGAGCGCGAGAAAATTGCGGTCCGATTTGGGAAGCGCCTCGACCTGGGCGGGAGTCACATTGGTGGCGACCTCGGTGGAACGGGTCTCCACCGCCGGCGCCGCGGAGACGGTGAGCTCTTCCAGCTGCACCGCGGAGGTCGCCAGGGAAAAGTTGAGGGTCAGGTCCTGGCCGATCTGAACCTGCACGGTCTGTCCCATCGGTCGGTGTCCGATGTGCCGGACCGCAAGGGCATACTGGCCCGGGACCAGCCCGGAGAGCGAATAGAATCCGCGGGCATTGGTGGTCGCCATCCGCTCGACCCCGGTCGCGGTGTTGCGGGCCCGCACGTCGGCCCCGACAATCGCCGCGCCGCCTTCGGCGGTGACGTAGCCGCGAATGCTGCCGGTGGTGGTCTGGGCCGGGAGCGGATCCGCCGCGCCCAGGACAAAAGCGGCCAGGAAAGCGGCCAGCAGAGCTCGGTAAGTCCTCATACAGCGTCCCTCCGAAAGTGATATGCGGTGCGGGTGTCTTCAGCGGCTCGAGGCGCCACAGGATCGCCGCACGACCAGGGTGGTCGGCAGCGTCTCGCGGCGTATCTCAGGTTCCGACCTTCCTTCCAGCAGCGCGAGCAGCCGGGTCGCGGCGCGCTCGCCCAGGGCACTGATATCGACGTGGACCGAAGTCAACGACGGCTCGACGTACCGGGCCATCGGAATGTCGTCAAACCCGCCGATGGCGATGTCCTCCGGCACCCGCCGCCCCGCGTCCCGGAGGGCAAAGAGGGCCCCGATGGCCATCCCGTCGTTGGCCGCGAAGATCGCGGTGGGCGGTTCCGGCAGCGCCAGCAGCGTCCGGGCCCCGGCCACCCCGGCCGTCTCGCTGAAGTCGCCGGGGATCTCCAGCTCCGGCGCCGGCGGGAGTCCCGCCTCGGCGAGTGCTGCGCGATACCCCCGCCGCCGCTCGGCGGCGTCGAAATTCCCCTCGGCTCCCCGGATGATCGCGATGCGCCGATGCCCCAGCCCGGCCAGGTGCCGTACCATGGCCCTGGCGCCTTCGAAGTTCGCGATGGTGAGGCTGGGGTGAGGAAGCTGGGTGGGCGCGGAGTTGAGCAGGACAACCGGGAAGCCGGCCGGCAGGGTGCGTCGGGAGAGCTCGCCGGTAAACTCGGGTGACATCAGCACCACCCCGTCCACCCTCCCCCGCATCGAGCGGAGCGCGACTTCCAGCGACGGTCCCCCATGACGGGCGCTCGAGATCAGACAGTGGTACCCCCCCTGCTGGACCCGCTGATCGATGCCCCGAATGACTTCGGAAAAGAACTCGCCGTAAAGGTCAGGCAACAGCACCCCGATGGTGTGGGTCCTGCTGGTGATGAGACTCCTGGCGCCGGCATGGGGACTGTAGTGCAGCCGCTCCGCCGCGGCCCGCACCGTGTCCCGGGTGCCGGCGGCAACCAAACTGCTCTGGTTCAGCGCCCGGGAGGCGGTGGCGATGGAAACCCCCGCCGCTCGCGCAACGTCCCTGATGGTCACCAATCGGTGCCTCGGCCGCTGGAAACGTTTACAGTAGCACTGCAAACGTTTCCATTTTGGGCCGAAAGGTCAATAGCCCGCCCTTCTGGATCATCCCGTCCCCCGCTCCGTAAGGTGATTTGATGGTCATCCCCCGGCCCTCCATGCTCGCGGCACGTCCGGTTCCTACCGAGAGCTCACCAGGCATGCTGCAGCGCGGGGCGTGGACTCCGGCCAGCCGGTGACACTGATACACCGCAATCAGTGGCGTTCTCGCCGCACCGAGCGTATGATCTTGATACGGCTAGCCACGTAACTCATTGTTTTTCATATCATAACAAGCTGGCATCAGTCTTGATAATGGTCACACCGGCTCTAACACATTGGAACCGGTGTCTCCACTTTCTCGATTCAACGCGTCCGGTCCGGCCTGGCCGGTTCGGATCGCCATGATCCTCGCCATCATGGCCTCGTTCAGGTATTTCGCCTGGCGGGTGACCGACACGATGAACCCGGCGGTAGTCTGGTTCTTCTATTTCTTCCTGGCTGCCGAGCTGGTCGGCTTCGGGGAGGTCCTGCTCTTTTACCTGACCACCTGGCGGAGGCGGAATCACGAGTCGCCTCCCGCCCTGCCGGGTCGCACGGTCGACGTCTTCATTCCGACCTATAACGAGCCGGTGGCCTTGCTCCGGGACACCGCCGTTTGCGCGGTCAGCATGCGGTACCCCCACACCACCTGGTTGCTGGATGATGGCAACCGTCCCGAGGTCCGGGAGCTGGCGGTCGAGCTCGGCTGCCGTTACCTGGCCCGCACCGACCGGGCCCACGCCAAGGCCGGGAACCTGAACCACGCGCTGAAGCATGGCCGGGGCGACTTCGTGGTCACCCTGGACGCGGATCACGTGCCCCAGCCCGACCTGATCGACCGGCTGCTCGGCTTCTTCGAGAGCCCCAAGGTCGCCATCGTCCAGGTCAACCAGGACTTCTACAACCTGGACTCGTTCCAGCACGCCACCGACTGGGAAGACCGGGCCGCCTGGCAGCAGCAGGAGCTGTTCTTCAACGTGATCCAGCCGGGGAAGGACGCGCTGGGTGCGGCGATGTACTGCGGCAGTCCCGCCATGTTGCGTCGCTCGGCCCTCGACGAGATCGGCGGCTTCGCCACCGAGACCGTTACCGAGGACATGCACACCGGCCTCCGGCTCCAGAAGCTGGGCTGGGAGGTGGTCTACTACAACCGGACCCTCGCCCGGGGCCTCGCTCCCCAGACCTTCGAGGCCTACCGGACCCAGTGGCACCGCTGGGGGCTGGGCGCCATGCAGGTCTTCCGGCTGGAACGCCCGCTGCTGGGACCCGGCCTGACCCTGCGGCAGCGGCTGGCCTATCTCTCCTCCTTCTACTTCTACTGGACCAGCGTGCAGAAGCTGTTCTTTCTGCTGGTGCCGGTCTTCTGTATCGCCACCGGAGTATTCCCGCTGGTGACCGACGCGAGCCAGTACCTGATGTACTTCGCCCCGGCCCTGGTGCTTAACCTGCTCGCCACCATCGCGCTCCAGGGGGGCGTCACCGGGTTCGTGCTCACCGAGCGGTACAACCTGATCAAGCTCGGCTCCATGCTCCAGGCGCTGAGCGGGCTGGTGCGCAGGAAGGCGCAATTCCGGGTGACGCCCAAGTCGAAGAGCGGTGGGGCGACCTTGCTGCAGGTGCTTCCCTATGTCCTGATGGTGGCCCTGCTCGGACTGTCGGTGATCGGGGGCGGGTTCCGGATCCTCGCCGCCAGCGACCCGAATGAGCTCTGGGCCTACGCCGTTACCGTCGGGTTCGCCCTTTTCTTCCTCTACCTGCTGGTGCCGGTGGTTCTGCTGGCGTTCAAGCGCCGCGAGCTGCGGGTGATCTACCGCTTCCCCCAGCGGCTCGATCTTCCCCTCAAGGTCCGCATGGCCGGCGCGGGCGGCACCGCGTGGGCCGAGACCTATGCGAGAAACCTCAACCGGTTCGGGCTCTCCATCACCCTCGATACCGGCCTGGTACGTGACACCGACGTGGACCTGGAGATCAGACTCCCCGACCGGACCGTCCATGCGGTGGCCAGCGTCCGCTGGACCAGCCGCCTCGAGCTGGACAAAGGGGTCCGGTTCGCCAACGGACTCCGGTTCGAGCGGATCACCCCGACGGACCAGGATGCGATTGCCCGG
>DATFGC010000144.1:0-4551 GCA_035249765.1 Gemmatimonadales bacterium
GGGGTGAACAGCAAGGTGGTGGTCACCGGGGACAAGACCCAGGTGGATCTGCCCAAGCGGGAGGACTCCGGGCTCATCCAGATCGAGCGGATTCTTCCGGGCATCGAGGGGATCTCCTTCTGCTATCTCGGCGAGAGCGACGTGGTCCGGCACCGACTGGTGCGCGAGATCATCAAAGCGTATGCCGAGGACCAGAACGGATAATCACCGGCGGAAAGGCGCAAAGACGCAAGGACGCAAGGGGGTCGTTGCGGTCTCCGGTCGTTCGCATCCGCTGACGCGTGCTGCGGTGACGCGCACCGTGGCAGCCGTGCTCCGCGCCGAAAAGCGCGCGGCGCTGGTATCGGTCTCCTTCGTGGGGCGGGAACGCATGCGCAGCCTGAACGCCCGCTGGAAAGGGCGCACCGAGCCGACCGACGTCCTGGCGTTCGCACTGACCGGTCCGGACCGCGCCCCCACCGGCGACATCTACATCTGCCCCTGGGTGGCGACCCGGGAGGCCCGGGCCCGCGGGCTTCCCCTCCGGCAGGAGCTCAGGCGGCTGGTGATCCACGGGGTGCTGCACGTGCTGGGCTATGATCACCCGGAAGGACCCCGCCGCACGACCTCCCCGATGTGGCGCCGGCAGGAGCGCTACCTGCGGGGGACTCGATGATCGCCTCCATTCTTGCGGCGCTGCAGCTCTGGGTGGCTCCCCTGCTGGCCGGCCTGTTCACCCTGTGGGCCGCCGCTCTCGCCCTGGCCGAGCAGGACGACGCCGGCATGCCCCGGCTGCTCACCCCCACCGGAGCCACCACCAGCGCGCTGCCGCCGGCGCGTAGCCTGCACGTCCTCCACCTCGCCCTGCTCGCCATCGCCGCGGCGCTGGCCGGGACCGCCCTGGCCTGGTGGGCCTGGGCGCCGTCGGAGGCCCTCTTCCGCTATCTGCTGGCGGTATTCCTGGTCTGGATCCTGGGCGAGCTCGCGCCCCGGCTCTGGGCCGCCAATGAGCCCGGACTGGTGAGCTTCGACGGCCGTTTCGTCCAGGGCACCTTGACGCTGTTTCGGCCCCTGCTGACCGCGGTAGCCTGGGTGGACCGGGGCTTCCGCCCCCGTCGGGCACCGCCCCGGGACAGCCAGAGCGCCGAGCGCCAGATGCTGACCGGGGTGCTGGCGATGGCCGAGATGTCGGTGTCGGATGTGATGACCCCCCGGCTCGATATCATCTCGGTGGATTTCTCGGCCACCCGGGACCAGGTCATCGAGACCTTCCGCCAGGCCGAGCACTCCCGGCTCCTGGTGGTGGACGGCGATCCCGACTCGGTGACCGGCGTGATCTATGCCAAGGACCTGCTGCCCGGGCTCGGCCCCGATGCCGGCCCGGCCGACTGGCACCCGCTGATCCGGCCGGTGGAGTGCGTGCCGGAAGCCAAGAGCCTCGATCGCCAGCTGCGGGATTTCCAGCGCAGCGCCAGCCATCTCGTGGTCGTCGTGGACGAGTTCGGAGGCACCTCCGGCATCGTCACCCTGGAAGACGTGCTGGAGCAGATCGTGGGGGAGATCCGCGACGAATACGACACCGACGAAGTCGCCCCGGTTCAGCGGCTCCCCGAGGGCGGCTGGGCGGTGGAGGGAGGCGTGCCGCTGGCCGACCTGGAGAGTGAGCTTGGGCACAGCTTTGCCCGCGAAGACGTGAGCACAGTGGGTGGGCTGGTCCTGGCGGTGCTGGGTCGGGTTCCCAAGGCCGGGGAGACGCTGGCGCTCGACGGCTACCGCCTCACCGTGGACCAGGTCACCCGGCGGCGGGTGCGCCGGGTCACCGTCAGGGCCGACGCGTCGCACCCGCCCGAGCCGGCCATGACGGAGCGGCAGCCATGATCTGGACCGTGGTGCTGCTCGGACTGCTGCTCACCGTTTTCGGCGCGACCGCCGCGGCCGCGCTGATCACCTCGAGCCGGAGCCGGCTCGCCGAAGTGGTTGCGCGCCGGCTGCGGGGCGGCAAGGACTCCCTCGCGTGGCTGGCGCCGCTGGAGCGGGACCTGGCGGCCGCGTCGGTGACGACGACCCTGGGCATCGCCATGCTGGGCGCGGTTTTTCCCGGGTTGTTCGCCGGCGCCACCCTGCCGCGGCTCATTCTGCTTCTGGTGCTCTTCGCGGTGCCGTCGGTCCTGCTGAGCGGCTACTTCCTTCCCCGGTTCCTCACCCATCGCCGCGCGGCGAGAGTGGCGGAGCAGTTCCGCCCGATCCTCCGGCCCTGGGCCGCGGTGCTGGCCGTGATCCTCCCCTCGCCCCGGGTGCGGCCGGAGAGCCTGATCACCGAGATGTGGCGGGAGCGGGCCCGGAGCGGTTCGGCGCCCGACGACGAGCTGCTCCGGGTCGGCGGGGTCATCAACTTTTCCCAACGCAGTGTGCGAAGCGTGATGACCCCGCGCACCGAGCTGGTGGCGATTCCGGAAGAGGCCCAGGTGGAGGAAGTGCGCGCCGCGTTCGTGCAGAGCGGGTACACCCGCCTGCCGGTGTACCGCGGCACCCTGGACGAGCTGGTGGGCATGGTGCACGCCTTCGATCTCTTCCGGCTGGCGCCGGGCGACCCGCTGCCGGTGCGCCCGCTGGGGGTGGCGCCGGCCAGCCGGAGCTGCGGCGATGCCCTGCTCGACATGCAGCGGGAGCGCCGCCACCTCGCGATCGTGCTCGACGAATTCGGGGGCACCCTCGGGATCGTCACGCTGGAGGATCTGCTCGAGGCCATGGTGGGGGAGATCGTCGACGAGGATGAGCCGGTCCGCGTGTTTGCCGCGGCGCCGAGCCCCGACCTGGTCGAGCTGGATGGTGCCGCCCCGCTGCCGGAGCTGGAGGAGCGATTCGGGGTGACCTTGCCCGAGGGACAGGCCACCACCGTGGGGGGGCGCCTGGCCGAGCTGGCGGGCCGCTTCCCCGCGGCGGGCGAGCGGTTCCTGATCGCCGGCCTGGAGTTCGACGTCATCCGGGCCACCCGTACCCGGGTGGAGCGGCTGCTGGTGCGCCGGGCTCCCCCGGCCGCCACCCCGCTCGACCGGAGCGCGCCATGATCCGGAAGCCGCCCACCCCCGAGCGCCTGATTGCGCTGCTCCGGGACGGGCAGGTGAGCGAGTTTCTGGCCCACGCCCGGATGCTGGAGCCGGCCGACCTCGCCGACGTGCTCGCGCTCGCCGATGACGACGAGCGGGTCGAGATCGCCAAGCTGCTGCCGCCCGATCTGACCGGCGAGGCGCTGGTCTCCATGCCCGACCTCGAGCACGCCGAGGACACCCTGGCGGCCCTGACCACCGAAGAAGCGGCGGAAATCGTCGGCGAGCTGCGCGACGACGATGCCGCGGACATCCTGGGCGGGCTGGAGCCCGAGCAGCAGCAGCGGATTCTGTCGGCGGTCGAGCCGGAAGAGCGGCGCACGGTCGAGCGGCTGCTGGGGTACGACGAGGAATCCGCAGGCGGCCTGATGACCGCGGAAATGGTGACCGTCGGCGAGAACGAAACGGTGCGGGATGCGCTGGAAAGCATCCGGAAGCAGGCCGAGGACGTGGAGGACTTCGCCGAGATCTACGTCATCGACGCGGCCCGTCACCTGCTCGGCATCCTCGGCTTCAAGCAGCTGGTGCTGGGCGCGCCGGACCGTCATGTGCGCGGGCTGATGCAGGAGCCCGACGTGACCGTGGGCCCGGAGATGGACCAGGAGGAAGTCGCCCGGCTCATGGCCCGCTACAACGTGCCCAGCATTCCGGTGGTGGACCGGGACGGGCGCCTGCTGGGCCGGATCACCTTCGACGACGTGTCGGACGTGGTGGAAATGGAAGCCACCGAGGACCTGCTCCGGTTCGGCGGCGTGTCGGCCACCGAGGACCTCGGCGCCCGCTGGTTCGAAGCGGTGAAGACCCGGCTCCCCTGGCTCATGGTCAACCTGATCACCGCGTCGGCGGCCGGGGCCGTGGTTGCCTATTTCCAGCCCAATCTCACCCGGGTGATCGCCCTGACCATCTGGATGCCGGTCATCGCCGGGATGGGTGGAAACACCGGCACCCAGGCCCTCGCCGTGACGGTGCGCCGGCTGGCCCTGGGACTTATCTCGGAAGGGGACTTCCGCCGGGTCATCACCAAGGAGGCTCTGGTCGGGGTGACCAACGGCCTTGCCCTCGGCGTCCTGGCGACCCTGGTCGCGCTGCTCACCGGACGAACCCCGATGTTCGGACTACTGATCTTCCTCGCCATGACCGGGAATCTCCTGGTGGCGGGCTTCGCCGGCGCGGCCATTCCCCTGCTGCTCAAGCGGTTCAGCATCGACCCCGCCATCGCCTCTTCGGTGTTCGTCACCGCGTTCACCGATGTGTGCGGGTTCGCACTGCTGCTTGGGTTGGGGGGCATGCTACTGTTGTAAGGCGCAACGACGCAAGGACGCAAAGTGGTGGTCGGCTGTAAGACTTTGCGTCTTTGCGTCTTTGCGTCTTTCCGCCTTACCTTCCACCATGGACCTCGATACCCTGATCGCCGACCTCGCCGCGGGCCACACCGCGGCGCTGGCGCGGGCGATTTCCATCGTGG
>DATFGC010000145.1:0-13233 GCA_035249765.1 Gemmatimonadales bacterium
ACGCCGCGGCCCACAGGCCGGCCGACGACGGCATCGCCCGCCGGGTGTGGGTGTAGCCGGGCCAGAGCACATCCCGGTGGAGCTCGGCGAAATACAGCAGGGCCGCGACCACGCCGAGCGCGGAGACCTGGAGCACCAGGAGAGCGTCCTTGAGGAAGAGCCGGAGATCGCAGTCGATCTGGTCGTTGCGGGAGCGGCCGGTGTGGAGCCGCTCCCCCGCGCTGCCGGCCCGCCGGGTGAGCCAGAGCTCCACCGCGGAATGGGCGTCTTCGTGCTCGGGTCCGATCGCAAGCCGTCCGGCCCGGACCGCGCGGAACCCGGCGCGCAGGGCGGTCCGGAGCTTGAGATGGTCGGCGCGGCTGATCAGGCCCGAGGCCCTGAGTCCCTCGATGTGGCCCAGGCTGCCCAGCACGTCCCAGGGGAGCAAATGGCGATCCCAGTCCCGGTCGTCGCCCACCGTATAAGCGAGCATGGCCGCGTCGAGATCGGGCCCGGGCGACCACAAGGTGCTGGACGGCCCCTCGCGGTACTCGGGGGGGACCTGGACGGCCCCTCGCTGCCCTCGGCGGGGACCTGGACGGCTGGAGCGCCTCACGCGAGGTACTCCCTGGCGACTTCCGCATAGAAGGAGCGCGCTTCGGTCACCTCCGGCAGGTCCACGTACTCGTCCGGGGTGTGGGAGCGCCGGCTGGTGCCGGGTCCGCACTTGACCGCGTCGGCGTGGCGCACGAACACCCAATCGGAGCAGGTGGGGCTGCCGAAGCTCCGGATCGCAGGCCGCACCCGGCGGATCGCCGCGAGGAGGGCCGAATCCGGCGGCGTTTCACAGGGGACCAGCCGGTCGGAGGTGATCACCAGCTCGCACTCCAGCCGCTCCGCCAGGGCCGCGCCCAGCTGGTCATGGGGCCAGGCGGGCGTGCTCCGGATGTCGAGCACCGCCTTGGCGGCGGGAGGGGTGACGTTGCGGCTCACCCCGGCCGAGAGCATGGTCGGGGTGACGGTGGTGACCCCGAGAATCGGATGCCGCCGCTCGCTCACCACCCCGTCGAGCCGGGCGAGGTCGCGGGCCAGCGCGGTAATGGCATTGGCGAAATCGCCGTCCTCGTCGGCATAACCCGCATGGCGCTGGTCTCCCCGGCCGATCAGGTCCGCCATCATGAGGCCGCGTTGCGCCACCGCGACCTGGAGGTTGGTGGGTTCCCCCACCACCGCCGCGTCCACCGCTCCGGCGCGCGCCACCGCGGCGCCCATGGTGGTATGCCGGGTCTCCTCGCCGTAGCCCAGGATCACCAGCAGCCGGCCTCGTCCCAGCCCTCCGGCCGTGTCGGCCGCGGCGAGGGTCATCGCGGCCACCGACGCCTTGGCGTCGCCGGAGCCGCGACCATAGAGCCGGTCGCCTTCGACCAGCGGCACGAAGGGATCCCGGGTCCAGCCTTCGCCTGGCGGCACGACGTCCAGGTGGCTGATGAAGGCCAGGGTCGGTCCCGGCCGGCCGCTGTCCACCGACAGGGTGACCGAGGCGTCGTCCCGCACGGCGTCGAGCCCGGCCCGGCCGGCGGTGTCGGCCAGGAATCGGGCGACCGATTCCTCGGTCCCGCTGACCGAGGGAATCGCCACCAGGTCCCTAAGAAGCTCGATCTCCGTCGGCAAGATCCACTCCGAGGTAGGTGGCCTTCTCCTTCCGGCCCACGATCATCGTGCCGGCACCCGAGCCGGTGAACACTTCGAGCAGGAGCGAGTCGTGGATCCGGCCGTCGATGATGTGGGTGCGCTCCACCCCGCCGGTGGCGGCCCGGATACAGGCTTCCACCTTGGGCCGCATCCCGCCTTCGACGGCGCCGGTCTTGAGCAGCGCCTCGAGGTCGTCGGGGTCGGCAAACGTTACCAGGCTGGATGGGTCGCTCCGGTCCCGCAGGACGCCCGGGGCCCCGGTCAGAAAAATCAGCTTCTGGGCCCGGAGGGCGATGGCCAGCGTTTCGGCCACCGTGTCCGCGTTGACGTTGAAGACGTGGCCCTCGCCATCCCCGGCGAGAGAGGCGACCACCGGCACGAACCGCGATTCCACCAGGGTGAGCAGCACCCGGGGATCGACCCGGTCGATGTCTCCCACGTGGCCGTAATCGACCACCCTCGAGGTTCCGTCATCCGCGGTGACCATGGCGGGGGGACGGCGGTGCGCGGTGATCAGGTCGGCGTCCACGCCCGAAATACCGACGCCCTGCACCTGGTGGCGCCGCAGCGCCGAGAGCAGCTCGGTGGAGAGCAGGCCCGGGTAGACCATCTTGGCGACTTCGAGGGCGGCATCGTCGGTGACCCGGCGCCCCCCCACGATCACCGGCTCCTGCCCCAGCCGACGCATGAACGCCGAGGCCTGAGGGCCGCCGCCGTGCACCACCACCAGGCGGATGCTGAGGGAGTGCAGCAGGGCGAGCTGCGCCGCGACGTGGTCGAGCACCTCGGTGTCGCTCAGCACATCGCCGCCCAGCTTCACCACGAAGACATGGTCGCGGTAAGCCCGGACGTAGCGAAGCGCCCCCTTGAGACCGGAGATGCCCTGGGTTGAGTCAATGGTCATGCATGGTTCCTCGTCTGGTAAGCGGTGAGCCGTGAGCGGTGAGCGGGAGGTCCCAGCAGGTCCCGCTTACCGCTCACCGCTTACCGCTCACCGATCAATTCGAGCAGGAGAGCCCTCTGGACATGGAGCCGATTCTCCGCCTGCTCGTACACTGCGCTCTGCGGTCCGTCGAGCACCGCGTCGTCGATCTCCACGTTCCGGCGGACCGGAAGGCAATGCATCACGATGCTCCGGCCCGGGTCGGTCATCCGCCAGTCGCGGTGGGGGACCCGGAGCGCGCGCTCCTCGTCGGGGCGGCCGAACCGGGACAGCGCGCCCCACGACTTCACGTACACCGCGTCGGCCCCGGCCAGCGCCGCCTCCCGGTCGCCGGTGGTGCGCACCGAGCCGCCCCGGGACACCGCCAGCGATTCGATGGCGTTCAGGTCCTCGGGGTCCAGGTCGTATCCCGGCGGGTGGGCGAGGTGGACATCCATCCCCAGGTGCGCGGCCGCGAGCGCGGCGCTCACCGGAACCGCGGTCGGCAGCGGCTTGGGGTGCCAGGCCCACTGGACCACGAACTTCTTGCCTCGCGGGTCACCCAGCCGCTCCCGCAGGGTGAGCGCGTCGGCCAGTCCCTGGCAGGGATGCCGGCGGACCGACTCCAGATTGATCACCGGCTTCTCGCAATAGCGGGCGAAATTCCGGATGATCCGGTCCTCCCGCTCGACCTGCCACTCGGTTCCCCGGGGGAAGCTCCGCACCGCCACTGCGTCGGCGTAGCGGCCCAGAACCCGCGCCGCGTCGATCAAGTGCTCGACCCCGGCCCCGTCCATGACCACCCCGGGCTCGGTCTCGAGGGTCCAGCTGCCCTTTCCGGGTTCCAGCACCAGGGCATGACCGCCGTGCAGAAACATCGCGGTCTCCATGCTGGAGCGGGTCCGCAGGCTGGGATCCAGGAAGACCATTGCCAGCACCTTCTTCTCCAGCCCGCCCGAGCGCTCGCCCCGCTTGACCCGGCTCGCCAGGGCCAGGATTCCGTCGATTTCCTCGGGACGCCACTCCTCGGTGCTGATGAAGTCGCGCTTGCTCATCCCAGCACCCGCCCCAGGGCCGACAGCAGCAGGTCCGCTTCGCCCACGGAAAAGGAGAGCGGGGGGAGGAGCCGCAGGGTCGCGGGATCCGAGGCCGTACCCACCAGCACTTTCTCACCGAACAGCTTCCGCTGAACCTCGGCGGCCGGGACGGACATCTGGAGGCCGAGCAGCAATCCGCGGCCCCGCACTGCGTGCACACCGAGCCGCCCGGCGCCAACACGGAGGTGGTCGCTCACCGTCCGGACATTGCTCTGCAGGTCCTCCCGCTCGATGACCTCGAGCGTCGCCAGCGCGGCGGCGCAGGCCACCGGCCCGCCGCCGAAGGTACTGCCGAGATCGCCGATCTTGAGCCCGCCAGTCAGCGCGCTGGTCGCAATCATGGCGCCGATCGGGAATCCCGAGGCGAGTCCCTTGGCCATGGTGATGATATCCGGGGTCACCCCGAACGCTTCCGCCGCGGTGAAGCTGCCCGAGCGCCCGACGCCGCACTGGACTTCATCGAAAATCAGCACCGCCCCCGCCCGGGTACAGGCGCGCCGGGCCGCCTCGAGGAATTCCGGAGAACAATCCCGCGCCCCGGTCAGTCCCTGCACCGGCTCGACGATCACCGCCGCGACGGTGTCGTCCACCATGCGCTCCATCGCCGCCGGGTCGTTGAAAGGCACTTTGCGCGACAGGGCGAGCCCCGCGCGAAGCGCGCCCTCTTCGTACTTGGCGCCGTCGGTCACCGCCAGGCAGGCCGCCGTCCTGCCGTGCCACCCCCCCGCGACCGACACGATCGGCCGGCGACCGGTCACTTTGCGCGCCAGGCCGAGGGCATTCTCGTTGGCTTCGGCGCCGGAGTTGCAGAAGAAGACTTTGGAGAGATCTCCGGGACACTGCGCCGCGATCCGCTCGGCCAGCTCCTCGCGCAGATGATGGGGCACCGCCGTGGAGTAGAAGATCAGCGTGGCGGCCTGGCGCTGAATCGCGGCCACCACGTGGGGGTGGCAATGGCCGGTGGAGGCGACCGCGTGCCCGCCGTACGCGTCGAGCCACTCGTGACCCTGCTCGTCCACCAGCCACGACCCGTGTCCCGACACCGCCTGCAACGGCATCTGGGCGTACACCGGGAGCCAGGCCTTGCCGTTCAGCATGGGAACATGCCGGCGAGCCTGAGCCCCGCCGTCTCGTCGAGTCCCAGCGCCAGATTCATCGCCTGCACCGCCTGCCCTCCCGCGCCCTTGATGAGGTTGTCCACCGCGACGGTGACCTGAATTTCCCGGCCGTCCTCCGAGACGGCGGGATGGAGCAGAGCCAGGTTGGTTCCGACCGCGTGGGTCAGTTCGGGCGGCTGCTCCAGCATCCGCACGAAGGGCCGCCCCGCGAAGGCATCCCGGTAGCGCTGGGCGATCGTCCCGGGCGCGGCCGGCTCGGCCAGGGTAGCATGCATGGTCGCGTAGATACCCCGGACGAACGGACCCGAATGAGCCATCAGGCGAGCCGAGCCCCCCGGGTCGCCGGTCCACTGCCGCCACTGCTCGACGATCTCGCCCTCGTGGCGGTGACTCATGACCGAGTAGGCAAACAGGTTATGGGCCCGGGCCGGATGATGGGTGGTGGCCTTGGGCTGGATCCCGGCCCCGCTGGATCCGGTTACCGCGAAGACCGAGGGAACGGCGGCAAGACGCAAGGACGCCAGGGGGTACAAGGCCAGCTGAGCAGCGGTGGCGAAGCATCCCGGCGCGGCCAGCGCGGTGCTGCCCCGGAGTTGGGGGCCCAGCACGTCGGCCAGGGCGTAGCGGAAGCGATGCACCAGCGCCGGCGCGGTGTGGACGCCGTAGTAGCGCCGGTGGAGCAGCCCGTCCCGGATCCGGAAGTCGGCCGCCAGGTCCACCACCAGGCCGGGACCGGCGTCGATCAGCTCGCCCATGAGCTGGGAGGACTGGCCGTGTTCCAGCGCGAGAAACACCACGTCGGCGTGGGCGGCCGCCTCCGCCGCGCTGGCCCCCGAGAAGCGCGCTTCGGTCAGCAGCGCGAGCCCGGGGTGCGAGGCGGCGATCGGCTTCCCCGCCTGGCTCCTGCTGGTGGCGACGCACTCCCGAACCTCGGGGTGCTGCAGCACGATCCGGAGCAGCTCGCCCCCGGCATAGCCGGCGGCGCCGATGACGGCGACCCGCATCAGGCCCCCGCCGCGAGCGAGGCTTCGAACGCGCCGCGCACCGTGCTCACCAGGCCGGCTGCGTCGCGGAGCGCGTTGTGCGCGGGCAGGCCGAGCTGGCGGCCGATATAATCCCGGCCGACCTGGTTGTCGGTGGCCGGGCCGGTGATGCAGGTGATGGGCAGGCCGTACTGCTCGGTGTAGAGCTGCTGCGCGCCCCAGCAGGCCACCGGGTCCGGCGCGGCCATCACATGCCCGACCGCCAGCCCCATGAGACCGGGATCCCGCAGGATGTCCTGCACCCCGTACTCGCCCAGGATGCCGTCGCCCAGCTCGGCCACGATGATGTCGGGCCGGCCGCCCCGCTCTTTGGCCAGCCGGTTGAAGAGGCCGCGCGCCACCGGCACCGTCATCCCGGCGTGGGTGCTCGCGGCGCCGGCATCGTTGAAGGTGAGCGCGGCCACCGCGCCGGCATCGAGCATGGAGAGAGTGTCCCGCATCAGGGAGACGCCGGTCAGCTTGCAGGCTCCGACCCGGAGGCCGGCGCGGGAAAGACCGCGCACCAGCTCGGTGGCGGCCACGGTCTTTCCCGCATTCATGCAAGTTCCCGCCACGAACACCACCGGCACCGTGCATTCGAGCGTATCGGCGGGAGGAATCGCGCCGTCCGCGATGGTGGCGGGGCGGCCGACCCGGTCCCCCAGCTCGGGGAAGGCGAGCACGGCGCCCAGCACCTCGGCCTGGAAGGGCGGTCCGATATCCGGATTGGAGGAAGTGCAACGTCCCAGGATGCCGCCCAGGTTGAGCACGTTGATCACGTCGCCCACGGCGATCTCGCTGGGCACATCGCCGGCGTAGCCCCGGAGGGCCCGGCGGGATCCCAGGGTCCCCGCCAGGACGTCGCCGGCCCGGAGCGACACCATGCGCCCGGCCAGGTCCTCGACCGTGTTGTACGAGGATTTGTCCTCCAGGATGCGCACCGCGAGGACGTAGCCCTCCCGGGCGACGATCTCTTCCCCGACGATCACGTCGAACGCGAGCCGGGCATTGCGGGTCGACGAGGCGATGCGGTCGAGCCGGACCCGCGTGGTTCTCACCATCGTTACTGCCGGTGAGCGGTGAGCGGTGAGCGGTGAGCGGGAGCTGCCGCCTCCCCCGCCGCACCTGCCCGTTGCGCCAGCAAGGAGGGAATCGCGCCGATCCGCGCGAACGCGCGCGCCTCGTCTCCGGTCCAGAGGCGATTTTCCTCCCCGTAAGTCGCCACCGAACGATCCATCATCGAGAAGGGGCTCCGCGCGCCGGTCACCATGAAGCGGCCGGACGCGACCCGGACCCGGGTCTCGCCGGTCACCCGCTGCTGCGAGCTGGTGAGCAGCGCTTCGATATCCCGGAGCGCCGGGTCGAAATAGTGGCCCTCGTGCAGCCGGTCGCCGTAGAAGCGGCCCAGCTGATCCTTCCAGAAAACCTGCCACTTGGTGAGCACCAGCTTCTCCAGCTCCCGGTGGGCGCCGATCAGCAGCAGCGCCGCGCCGGCCTCGAAGCCGATTCGGCCCTTG
The DNA here is from genome assembly GCA_035249765.1 of Gemmatimonadales bacterium. Taxonomy (GTDB): domain Bacteria; phylum Gemmatimonadota; class Gemmatimonadetes; order Gemmatimonadales; family GWC2-71-9; genus JABFSM01. The sequence goes on from DATFGC010000145.1 coordinate 7,348, forward strand.
ATGCCCAGCGCGGTTTCGCCGACGTGGATGTTCCGGCCCAGGCCGTAGCGGACCGAGAGCTCGGCCAGCCCGGCGATCAGGTTCGGCCCCGAGAGCGGCGCGTCATCCAGCGTCACCGGGACGCCTCGCTCCCAGCCGATCACCAGCTCGCGCGGCGCCGGGGCGTCGGCCGGCGGGTCCAGCAGCTCTTCGGGAGGACCGGCCCAGGTGTCGTGGGTCCAGCCGCCACCCCAGGTCGTGCCCCACAGCCCCGCGTTGATGCTGTAGGCGGACGCCTTGGCCGGCACCGGAAGCCCCCGCTCCTCGAGGTACGCGATGGCCCGTTCCCGGGTCAGCCCTTCGTCGCGAATCGGGGTGACGATGGCGAGCTCCGGCGCCAGGACCCGGAGGGCGATATCGAAGCGCACCTGGTCGTTCCCGGCGCCGGTCGAGCCGTGTGCCACCGCCTTGGCGCCGATCGCCCGGGCGACCTCGATGACCGAGATGGCCTGCTGGGTGCGCTCGGCCGAGACCGACAGGGGATACACCTCGCCCCGCAGGATGTTGCCCTGGATCAGGTAGCTCACGAACCGTCCGAACACTTCGTCGCGCGCGTCCACTTCGTGGTGCGCAACCGCGCCGACCGTCATCGCCTGGCGGCGGATGGCCGCGCGCTCGTCCGGCGACGCCCCGCCGGTATTCACGAACACGGTGTGCACCGCGTAGCCCTGCTCGGCCAGGCGGGGCACGCAGTAGGAGGTATCGAGGCCGCCGGAGAAGGCCAGGGCCAGAGGGGTGGATTGCATAATGCATAATTATGCAACTTCGACCCTGCCGGCGCAAGGCCCTTCAACCAGGGAAGAGCGAGTAGCGAGTAGCGAGTAGCGAAGCGGGAAGCGGTTAGCTGCGGGCCCGGCGCCGGAGGTGGAGCGCGCCCAGGGCCGCGCCGGTCGCGCCGGCCACCGCGTTGGTGACCGCGGCGATGATGACGTTCTGGAAGGGGAGCTGACCCAGCAGCGCGGCCGCGACCGTCCCGACCGCACCGGCGAGGGCGGCGCAGCAGGCGCCGCCCCCGATCCGGCGAAGGGTGGGCGAAGACCGCGCCGCGCGGGCGAAGAGATAGCCGGTGAACCCGCCGGCCAGCGTGGCGCCTACCGGGTAGAATTTGCCGGCCCGGAGCGGCTCGAGGAGCTGCACCAGGATCACAAGGATCGCCATCAGTACGACGCCGACGATGCTGGTCTTGAGGGTGGCGGTCGCGGCGCTGCGCGCCGGTGCCGGCGCGGCGGAAACGGCGGCGCTCAGCGCACCGTGGCGGTGCACTCGATCTCCACCCGCGCGCCCAGCGCCAGTCCGGAAGCGCCCATGGCGCTGCGGGCCGGCTTGGGTCCGGGGAAGAAGGTCACGTACACCGAGTTCATCCGGCCCCACTCCGCGATATCGGCCAGCATCACCAGGCAGCGCACCACCCGGTCCATGCCCGAGCCGTTGGCCTCGAGGAAGGTCCTGATGTTGGTGAGGGTCTGGCGGGTCTCGGCTTCGATGCCGCCCGGGACCAGCCGGTTGGTGCTGTCGGTCCCGAGCTGGCCGGCGAGATAGAGCATGTGACCGACCCGCACCCCGGGAGAAAACGGCAGGGTCGCCGCGGCGCCGGCCGGGGCGATGTAGGTCACCTGGGGCGGCTTGTCCTGGGCGGAGATCCCGGGCACGCCGGCGGCCAGCAGCACCAGCGTCGGAAGCAGCGCGATAGAGAGGCGCATGGGAGTCGGAATCCGGTTGAGGCGGAAAAGGAAGGTGGACTCGCGGCAGATAAGTTCCGCCCGAGGAGGGCTCGTGTCAACGACTCGAGGCTGGGTCCTGGATGCTGGATGCTGGAGCGGCGGCTCCCAGCATCCAGTACCCAGCGCCCAGCATCTACCTGCGAAACAAGTAACTCATCTTGAGAAAGTACGAGTCCCGCTCCCGTTCCAGCCGGCTGAACCGGAACGCCTCCGGCTCGCGGAGCAGGCTGCCGTACCCCAGGTAGATCACCGTGCCCGGGGTCGGCAGGTAGGAGAAGAGCCACTCCAGCTCCAGCCGGTTTTGCGAGCGGGCCACGGCGCGCACCAGGGTGCCGCCGGGGCCTGGCACCAGGAGCGGGTCGTTGGTGCGGGAGTCGTCCCGCAGGTCGTCCTGCTCCACCGCGGTGTATTGTCCTACCGCGCGCAGGAACATCGACGGGGTGAGCTGATATTCGACCTTCACCCGCGGAATCCGCCCCTGCCCCACCGTCGTCCCGTCGCTCCGCCGGTGGTAGTACTGCCAGTTGTAGTCGGCATCCACCCGCAGCCGGTCGGTCGGGCGCCAGCCCGCCGAGAGGGTGAGAAATCCGATGTTGGCGCTGGACCACTCGAAGAAGTTTTCGTCTTTGCCCCAGAGATAGAACACCCCGAACGACCAGTGCTTGAACTGCGGGGTGCTGAAGGTGAGCACCCAGTCGAGGTTGGGCAGCCTCGGCGTGCCGGTGAACGGAATGGTGTCCACCACCCCCCCGGCGTGCCGCTCGATGGCGTAGCCCCGGTAGAGCGATTCGTCGAACCGGAACTCCTCGACCAGCACCGACGCCCCGAGCTGCCAGCCGCCCCGGAGCTGAAAATTGGTGTTGAAGTGGAGCTTCTTTTCCAGCGCCTCCCGCCCCCCGGTAAAGTCCCGGTATTGCCAGGTGCCCTGGAGCCGCAGATCCGCGCTGGCGCGCTCCAGCCGGCTCTGCTCCCCGCCGAAGACGGTGAAGCTGTGGGTGGCCGTCGCGTCCACGATGGCGGGACGGGAGATCAGTCCGCTCGAGGCGCGGAAGTCGGGATGATGTCCCAGGACGGAGTAACTGGCGCCGAAGCTCCGGCCACTCCGGAGCAGCGAGCCGCGGAACGAGGGACCGGCCAGGACCGGCGATCCCGGCGTGCTGGTGCGGCTCAGGGCGCCGAGGAGCTGGAGACTCCAGCGCGGGGAAAGCACCAGCCGGGTGTCGGCCCCCAGCACCCGGTTGGAGGCGGGCCCGTCCTCCTTGTCGGTGAAGACCAGGCCGACCCGGGAGGCGCGCCCCACGTCGCGCTGCACCCGGAGAATGTTGTAGACCGGGTGATGGGTGAGGTCGAACGACCCCACGGTGTCGTCCACCGCGGCCAGATAGCCGACGTTGAGCCCCGCCACTTTGCCGGTGAGCTTGACCGCTCCCAGCGGAGCCAGGATCCGCCGGGTGTAGATCAGATTGCCCGGCACCGCGAACTGCTCGTTGCTCTCCAGGAAGAACGGACGCTTCTCGGCGAAGAAGAGGGCCTGGCGCGGGTCAGCGACCAGCTGCCCCGCGTCGGATTCGACTTCGGCAAAATCGGGCCGCACCGTTCCATTCAGGGTGAGATTGGCGCTGATCCCCCACCGGACGTTGCCGCCGAAGCGGGGATTGCCGACGTCGTAGTCGTATCCCGCTGGTGCCGGCGCTCCGACGACTCGCCCGGTGACGACCGGGGTCAGGTCCAGCACCAGGCCCCGGCGGAGGCCGGTGAGCCCGGTCAGGGAGCCGACCTGCCCGAGGTAACTGGTGGCCGCCCGGCGGGCCGGAGCCCAGCTGTATTCGTAACCGCCGCGGCTCTGCACCTTGCGGAGGATGTTGAATCCCCAGGTCTGGGTGGCGGCGGACTGGTAGCGAAGCGACTTGAACGGAATCCTGATTTCGATCTCGTATCCGGTCTCGGTCACCCGGCCCTTCGACTGGAACACGAAGTCGGGATTGATGTCGGGCGGCTCCCGGCCCACCGAGAGCGCGGCAAAGCTTCCGCTGCTGCTCCGGCCGCTTTCGACCATTACCCCGTCACCCTGGACTCCGAGCGGATTGGCGGCGAACACCGTCGCCTGGCGGCCATCATTGAAGGTGCCCAGGAAAATTCCGATGTAATCGTCGCTGTACATCCTGTCCCGGTCCGCCAGGGTGGCGTGCACCGTTCCCGGTTCCGCGTAGGCGCGGATTCCGAAATGGATCGCGCTAGGCGAATACCAGACCAGCACCACGGTGGAATCGTCGGCCGCCACGTCGTCGGTCGGGGCGTAGCGGGAGAAGCCGGTGAGTCGGGCGGCGTCCCGCCACACCGCCTCGCCCAGCACCCCGTCCACCTCGACCTCGGCCTCGATGCGGGGCGGGGCGACCGCGAGCTGGCGGGCCCGTCCGTCATGGTCGCCCCCCGGGCCGGCCAGCAGGACCGCGAGCAGCGGAATCGTCACGCAGGTACCTCTCCGGGATCAAAGGGGGCTTCTTGCCCTACGAGGATCCCGGCCGGTGGATTCACCGCGAGAAGGATGCTTGCCGGGGTGGCGGGACCGACCGATAGTTCGGGCATGAAGCGTCGCCCTCCCCCGCCGCTGTTGGGGCCGCTGGCCCTGGTTCTGGTGCTGAGCGCGGTGGTCGCCCTCGGTCTGGCGGCCCAGCGCTTCGGATGGCGGCGGATGCAGTTCGACGACAACCTGGCCTACGACGGGCGCTTTACCTTCGCGCGGATCCGCTATGCGGTCTACGGCAGGAGCGGGTGGGAATACGATTACCCCACCATGGAGCGCAATCTCATGACCATGATGGCGGAGATCACCGCGCTCCAGCCCCACGTCCGCGGGAGCAACATCCACACCTTCGACGACCCCGAGCTGCTCAAGTATCCGGTGGCCTATCTCTCCGAGCCGGGCTACTGGCTTCCCAGTGACCGCGAAGTGGAAGGGCTCAGGACCTACCTCGCCAAAGGCGGGTTTCTGATCGTGGACGACTTCATGCTGCAGGAGTGGTACAACTTCGAGGAGCAGATGCGCCGGGTCCTGCCGGACGGCCGGATCGACCGGCTCGATCTCTCCCATCCGGTCTTCGACTCATTCTACCGGATCCCCACTCTCGAAATGACGTACCCGCACAACGCCGGCCTCAAGGCGCAATTCCTGGGCATCCACCAGAACAACGATCCGCGCCAGCGGCTGATGGTGATCATCAACTACAACAACGATATCGGCGACTACATGGAGCACTCGGGCCAGGGATGGTGGCCGGTCGACATCACCAACGACGCCTACAAGCTCGCGATCAACTACATCATCTACGGCCTGACCCACTAGGTCCGGGCCGGCAGGTCCGGGTCAGGTCTTCCCGGCCCGAACGGCGAGTTGGGCCTCCAGCAGCTCCAGCTGTTTTTCGGCCAGCTCGCGCTGGCGCTCGGCCAGCTGCCGCCGGGCCTCTCCCTCCGCGCGCCGGGCTTCCAGCACCCGCCGGGTCTGCTGGATCATGTCCTCATCCGCCCGCCCCACCTCGAACACCCGGACCGCCGAATCCGCCGAGGCCGCGCGGTCCGCCCGCTCCCGGACCTCGACCAGCTGGAGCTCGGCTTCGGCCGCCTTGCGCTGCTCCTGAGCCAGCTGCCGGCCCCACTCCGCGGTCCGGATAGCGACCGCGTGGACATCTTTCCAGCGTTCCAGCATCCGGAGCCGGATCTCCAGCAGCTTGCGCTCCTGTTCCAGCGCCTTGCGGTCGTTCTCCCGCTTCTCCTTCTTGGCCAGATCCACCCGCTTGTTCAGGGTGCTGATCTCTCCCTTCTGGATATCGATCAGCGCCTGGACCCGGCGTTCTTCCTGACGGGCCCGATCCATCAGCTGCCGCGCCGCCTGATCGTCGGCGGCGGTCTGCCCGACGATCCGCCGCAGTTCTTCGGCAGAGGACAGCGTGATTACCCGGGCGACCGAATCGCGGGCGGTGACGGCCTGCGGGGAGACCGGGGCCGCACCGAGCAAACCGAACAGGGCCCCTGCCGCGGCAACGCGCTGGACCCGGGGATTTCCTGGGAACCATTGTCTCATGTTGGCCCACCTCCCTCGGGGCTCGTATGATTATATCCAATCCCTGGG
>DATFGC010000146.1:0-3551 GCA_035249765.1 Gemmatimonadales bacterium
CACCGCGAACCCCTCGATGTGCACGTCGAGGTTGTGATTCACCCGGATTCCGACCAGCCCGCCGACATCGCCGTTGGGCGCGTCGATCTGGGCAACCTGCTTCCCGTTGATCTTGAAGGTCAGCTTCTTGCTGGCCGCGTCGCCCGAGATCTCCAGCGTGTTGGTCATTTTGCCGGCCGAATCCGTCTTCACCGCCGCGTCACTGGCCAGCCAGCCGTTGCGGTTGCCGCCGGTGGTGAGGTTGGTGGACGGCGCACCCTGGGCCCCGCCCTGGCGGATCGAGAACATCCCGTCGCCCCGGACGATCAGGTAGACGTAGGACGCCGTGGGGGAGTTGATGTCCTTCCCCGCGACGAAAATCCCCATGGCTTCATGGTGGGTAACCAGCGCCTTGGTCTGGGTGAAGGTCGCGATGGTATGGAAAGAGCCCGGCACGGCGTCGGCTTCGCGCCAGAAGATGCCGGAGGGCCCGGTGGTCACGTGCAGACCTGGACCCATGGGGCCGAACTTGAGGTTCTTGAGCGAGTCGGTGGCCCGGTCCAGCCGGGCGGACCAGCCGGCCGGGAGCGTTCCGGTCCCTGCGACGTTCTTGTCCGGGTCGGCCGGATTTTGGGCGGCCAGCGGCAGGGCGAGCAGGGTGGTCAGCGACAGCAGTGACACGGTGCGCATACGGTACCTCGGTCGAGAGTTAAGGGATCGTTCCGGGCTCCCCGGGTTGCGGGCCCGCCGCAGGGACGGGTAAGATACCGCTTCACGGCTGGGGGAGCTTATGGAGACGTTTGGAGTCATCTTTGCCACACTGGGCGCCGGGATGATCTTGTTCGCCCTGACCTTCGTCACCCTCCTGGTCGGCGCGCTGGTGAACGGGATGGTGGTCCTCATGTCCGGGCCCCTGATCGACAAGCTGGTCGCCCGGAAACGCTAACCTTCCCCGGGGGGATCGGCCACCGCATCCTCCCCTTCTGCCATACTCGCCGACCGCAGCGCCCCCTCGAAATTGATCTTCAGGCTGCCCAGCCCTTCCCGGAGGCCCCGGACGATCACCTGGTGGCCGCCCCGCCGCCGGGCCAGCATCCCCATGATTCCCATGGTTTCGGTGAGGGCGGTTAACCCTACGGCATTGGTGGCCGCTTTGGATTCGTCCAGCAGGCGGGTGAGCCGCCGGACCACGGTTTCATCGGCCCGCAAGCCGGCGAATTCCTCGATCAGCCGGTGCATCTGCTGGAACCGGGGGGGAAGGGTCTCCAGGACGGCCAGTTGGGCCTTCTGGCGGGGGGTCAGCTTGTCGCTCATGGGCCCTCGAAGTAAGTCTCAACGGGCGGGCAAGTGGCGGCGTACCTCAGAGATGGCGCCCCGGTCCGTTCCCGGCGTCCTTTTCCCCTGTCGAGGCCAGCTCGGCGCATGAAACTCTCCGATATCTCGATCCAGCGTCCGGTGTTTGCCAGCATGGTCAGCGGCGCGCTGGTGCTGTTCGGCGTGCTGGGGTACCAGCAGCTGTCGGTGCGCGAATTTCCCGATGTGGACGCCCCGGTCGTTTCGGTCTCGGTGTCGCTCCGGGGGGCCAATCCGGCCACGATGGAGTCCGCGGTGACCGACGTGCTCGAGGAGCAGCTCGCGTCCCTCGAGGGGCTCCGCACCATGACCAGCAACAGCTCGGAGCAGTCCTCCCGCATCAATCTCGAATTTAACCTCGACCGTCCCGTCGAAGACGCGGCCCAGGACGTTCGCGATATCGTGGCCCGGGCCCGGGGCCGGCTCCCCGAGGAGATCGACGAGCCGGTGGTGCGGAAGCAGGATGCCGACGCCCGGCCGATCATCTTCGTGGGACTGGAGTCGAAACAGCACGACCTGCTCCAGCTCTCCGAGATCGCGGACCGGATCCTCAAGCCCCGGCTCCAGACCGTGCCGGGGGTTGCCAGCGCGGAAGTGCGGGGCGAGCGCCGTTACGCCATGCGGATCTGGCTCTCGGTGACGGCGCTGGCGGCCCACGACCTGACCGTGCAGGATGTGGTGCGCGCCATCCAGGCCCGCAACGTCGAGATCCCGGCCGGGCGGATCGAATCGGATCGCCGGGAGTTCTCGGTGCGGTCCCTGGGCGAGCTCAAGACCCCCCAGGAGTTTGCGGCGATGGTGGTGGCCGCCAGCAACGGCCAGGTGGTCAAGCTGGGCGACATCGCCAGGGTCGAGCTGGGCGCCGAGGACGATCGCAGCATCTTCCGGTTCAACGGCCGGCCCGCGGTGGGGCTCTCGGTGGTCCGGCAGAGCAAGTCGAACCTGGTCGAGGTGGCCGACGCGGTGCGCGAGGCGCTCCCCGAAATCGAAGCGGCCCTGCCTCCCGGGGTCACCGCGACCCTGGGCTACGATCAGTCCATCTACGTCAAGCGGTCCATCAAGGAAGCGGAAGAGACCCTGATCATTGCCGCCGGCCTGGTGGTGCTGATCATCTTCCTGTTTCTCCGGAATGTGCGGGCCACCATCATCCCGGGCCTCGCCATCCCCGCCTCCATCGTCGCCACCTTCGCGGTCATGGCGGCCTTCGATTTTTCCATCAATAATCTGACTCTGCTGGCCCTCACCCTGGCCATCGGGATCGTGGTGGACGATGCCATCATCGTCCTGGAGAACGCCTACCGGCACCAGGAGGAGCTGCACGAATCGCCGGAAGAGGCGGCCATCCTGGGCACCCGGGAGATCGCCTTCGCGGTGATTGCGACCACGATCTCTCTGGTGGCGGTGTTCACCCCGCTGGCCTTCCTCGAGGGCAGCACCGGCCGGCTGTTCAACGAGTTCGGCATCGCGGTGGCGGCGGCGGTCGCCATTTCCGGATTCGTGGCGCTCACCCTCACCCCGATGTTGTGCGCCAAGATCCTCCGGGTGCCTCCCCGGCATGGGGCGATCTACCAGACCCTGGAACAGAGCTTCAAGTTCACCGCCACCACCTACGAGCGGGCCCTCGGGTTTGCTCTCCGGCACCGGCTGGTAGTGCTGGGGGGCTCGGCGGCGCTGGTGGCGGCGGCGATTGCGGTGTTTCTCGGACTCAAGCGCGAGTTCGTGCCGCCCGAGGATCGGGGCCAGATCCAGGTCCAGATCACCGCGCCGGAAGGGGCGACCCTCGGCTTTACCGACGAGTACCAGCGCCAGGTCGAAGCGATCCTGAACGGCATTCCCGAAATCAGGACCTACACCAGCACAGTGGGCGGAGGATTCGGGGGCGGAGGGGGTCGGGTCAACGGCGGGCAGATCTTCGTGCGCTTCGTCGACTGGTCGGAGCGCGACCGGACCGCCCAGGACATCGTCGAGGTCCTTCGGCCCCAGCTCGCCGCAAGCCCCGGGGTCCAGGCCTTTGCCAGCAATCCACCGGCCTTCGGCGGCTTCGGCTCGCCGGTCCGGTTCATCATTCAGAATCCCAACTTCGATTCCCTGTTTGTGGGAGTGCAGGCCATGCTGGAGCGGGCCCGCCAGGTTCGCGGGCTCACCAACGTGGATACCGACCTCCGGGTCAACAAGCCGGAGCTCTCGGACTCCTACGAGCGGGATCGCGCCGAGGACCT
>DATFGC010000147.1:0-2498 GCA_035249765.1 Gemmatimonadales bacterium
AGGGTGCCGACCGCCCCGAGTGACGCCCGGTAGGCGCGTACCGCATCTCGCTCCCCGATCAGCTGGGTCAGCGCCCCGAGTTCCGCGTCGAGCTCCCAGCTCACCAGCGCGGTGCTGGCCGCGGTGCTCCCGCGCGCCACGTCGCGCCGGTCCACCACGATGCAATCGATGCCCGCCTCGGCCAGCGCGTCGGCCACCAGCGCGCCGGTGATGCCCGCGCCCACCACCGCCACCTCGCACTCCAGGTTGGCGGCGAGGGGCGGGTAGACGCCGAGCAATCCCGAGGCGAGCGGCCAGTAGGGGGCGCCGCTGACCAGATCGAGTCTGGGAGTCTTCACGCCCCGGCGGTGTGTTCGGCGGGTATGATGGAGATGGTCCCATGCCGCTCCAGCACCGCCGATTCGATCTGATCCATTCGCTCGAGGCCGTGATGATTGCGCGCCGCTTCCAGAATGTCCTCCTCGTCCACCCGCTCCTTCTCCATCCGGTCGCGCAGCAGCTTCCCGCGCCGCATCAGGTGGACCGGCTCATCCTCCAGCACCCGGGCCAGTCCCCTGAACCGCTGCTTGAGCAGCGAGAGGGCCAGGTCGAGCACCAGCAGCGTGGTCACCGCGAGCAGCGCCCCGGTGAGTGAAAAGTCATTGGCCAGGAGTCCGGCGGAGACGCACTCGCTCACGATCAGGAGCACCACGAAGTCGAAGCTGGTCAGGTCGCCCAGGGCGCGCTTCCCGGTGATCCGGAACAGCACCAGCAGAGCGAAATAGATCACGAAGGGACGGATGACCGCGTCCATATGAATTGCTCCTACGGAAGGACGAAGAACCAGACCGGAAGCGCGGTTCTCCCCGGGGTTCCGAACCGGGCCCGGAGACGGCCGAGCTTCTTGGGAACGAAGAGCAGACGAACCGTGACCGAGCCGGTGCCGGAGGCGGGGAAGCTCAGCCGATGTCCCTCGGGCGATACCGAGATCTCCCGGGGCTCGGGGATGATGCGCTCGATCTCGGTCCGGCCCACGAAGCCGGAATCGAGCTCGAGCCCGGCCTCCCCGGCCGGCGGGGCTTCGAGCGTGAATTCAAGGGATTCGGTGGCCTCGAGCCGGAGCACCCGCTGGTACTGCAGGCTCAGGCCCGGCGCCGAGGCATCCCCCCGGGTGAGCGGACCCCGCCCGAACAAGCCGGCGAGACCGAGCAGAACCACCAGGGCCATGAGCACCCAGCCGGCCCGCTGTACCTGCCAGTTCCGCCGCATGAAGACCGTGCTCTCCGCCATTGTTCCGCTCGTCTCCCTCGGCAACGCTCGGGCGGTGCCGGAGCCAGGGTCGCCTTGCACTTCTTGTTGTGGGACGCGGGAGGGGAGCTTATGCCACACCCGATCTGGAAAGGCACGATGGGCTTCGGGCTGGTCAGCATCGCGGTGGAGCTGTTGCCCGCCGAATCGCCCGAGCGCCTCGACCTCGACCTGCTGGACCGGCGGGACGAGGCCAGGATCCGCTACAAGAAAGTGAACGCTGAAACCGGCGCCGAGGTCAAACCGGCGGATATCGTCAAGGGCTACCCGGTGAGCAAGGACCGCTATGTGATTCTGAGCGACGCCGATCTGAAGGCGGCCAATCCCAAGGCCGCCCGGACGGTGGACATCCTGGGGTTCGTCCCTCGGGAAGACGTCGCCCCGATCTATTTCAGCCGGCCCTATTATGTCTCGCCCCTCAAGGGCGGCGCCAAGGCCTACGCGCTGCTGCGGGAGGCGATGGAGCGTTCCGGGCAGATAGGCATCGCCCAGATCGTGGTGCGGACCCGGCAGTATGTCGCCGCGGTGTATCCCTACGAGGCTGCCCTGGTGGTCCACCTGCTCCGCTATCACGACGAGATCCGTGCCTTCGACGCCGAGGGCCTCAAGGGGGCCGGCGCGGCGCCCCGGCCCCAGGAGCTGGCCATGGCGGAGCAGCTCATGAAGACCATGGCCACCAAGTGGGACCCGACCGAGTACACCGACACCTACCGGCGCGACGTGCTCAAGCTGATCAAGGCGCGCGCCAAGGGCGGCGGCAGGAAGGCCCCGGCCGAGGCGCCGGAGGAGGAAGCCGAAACCAGGGTGCTGGACCTGATGGCGGCGCTCAAGAAGAGTGTGGAGAGCAGGGGCAAGGCCAAGGCCTCTCGCCGCGGCACCGCGCGGGGGAAGCCGGCTGCGCGAAGGAGCGCCTAGTTGGAGAGCTCCCTGTTCATCCCGCCGCAGCTCGCCACCCTGGTCGATGCGCCGCCCCGGGGCGACGAGTGGCTCCACGAGGTGAAGTTCGACGGCTACCGGATGGAGTGCATCAAGGAAGACGGCCGGGTCCGGTTGCTGTCGCGGCGCGGCAACGACTGGACGGCCCGGTTCCCCGCCATCGCGGCGGCAGCCCGCCGGCTCAAGCCCCGCCGGGTCATCCTCGACGGGGAAGCGGTCGCCCTGCTCCCGGACGGCCGCTCCTCATTCCAGGCACTGCAGCAGGTTCTCCATAC
>DATFGC010000148.1:0-5250 GCA_035249765.1 Gemmatimonadales bacterium
CTGGCGGCGGCAGAGCCGGGCGGACATCGAGCGGATGGTGGCCACCAGCGATCTGCGGCAGCAGATGGAATCCATGGGTATCTGGGAGGAGTGGCGGAGCGGGGCACGGGGGAGGAAACGGCCCTGACCGACCTGCCGCTCCCGGGCTGGGCGATGCTCGCCCTGCTGCTCTTCATCGTCGTGGGTGGAATCGACATTCTGATCGGCCTGGGCCGGATCGAGCCGCTGGCCGGGGTGGCGCCGCGGAGCGGTCCCGGACCGCTGGTCACCCTGATCACCACCGCGCGCGACGAGGCCCGGGGCCTCGAGGCCGCGGCCCGCTCGCTGCTGGCCCAGGACTATCCCTCGCTCGAGTTCGTGATGGTGAACGACCGCTCGACCGACCGGACCGGCGCGATCCTCGACGGACTTGCGGCCCGGGATTCCCGGGTTCGGGTGGTGCACCTGGGAGAGCTGCCCCCCGGCTGGCTGGGAAAGAACCACGCCCTGGCCCGGGGCGCGGCGGTCGCACGAGGGGAGTGGCTCCTGTTCGCCGATGCCGACATCGTGATGGATCCGACCACCATCGCCCGGGCCATGCAGTACGTGGAGCGCCGCGGCCTCGACCACCTGACCCTGCTTCCCGAGCTGGTGATGCCGGGGCTCCTGCTCCAGGCCTTTGTCTCCTCTTTCGTGCTCTGGCTTGCGGGGTATCTCCGGCCCTGGAAGGCGAGGGACCCCGGGAGCCGGCGTTTTGTCGGGGTGGGCGCGTTCAATCTGGTCCGGGCCAGCAGCTACGCCGCGGCAGGAGGCCACCAGCCGATCCGGCTCCGGCCCGATGACGATCTGAAGCTCGGCCAGATTCTCAAGCGGAGTGGAGCCCGGCAGGATCTGGTGCAGGGCCGAGGCGTGGTGTCGGTGGAGTGGTATCACTCGCTGGGCGAGGCGATCGATGGACTGATGAAGAATTCCTTCGCCGTGGTCGAGTACAATCCGCTCCTCATGGTGCTGGGGGCTGCCGCCTATCTGGTGATCGGACTGGGCCCGCTCGCGGCGGCGGCGCTGGGAGACGGCATGGTGCGGATCCTCGGATTGGTGGCCGCCGGTTTCCTTCTCCTCCTCCACCTGCGAGGAGCCCGGGAAGCCGGAGCGCCGCTCCGGGGAGCGCTGCTCTATCCGGTGGTGTCGCTGATCTTCGCCTGGATCGTGGTGCGCGCCCTGACGCTCAATCTCTGGCAGGGCGGCATCACCTGGCGGGGAACCTTCTATCCGCTGTCGGAGCTCCGCAAGAACCGGGTATGACCTGCCCGAGCCTTCAGCTTTCAGCCTTCAGCCATCAGTTGCGGCGGCGGCGGCGCCTCAGCAGCGAGGCCGCGCCCATGGCCGCGAGTCCGGAGGCCAAGAGCGCCAGGGTGGCGGGCTCGGGCACTACGGTGGGCTCGCCCAGCTCGAAGTTGTCCTCGACCACCAGGCCTTCCTCCCCGGCAAACCCCAGCTGAACATTGTCGAGATTGGCCCGGTACTCGCCGGGCCACCAGCTCCCCACTCCGATCATGATCCCGTAGATCACCGCGTTCGGCGAGTAGCAGTTGGTGACCCAGCCGCCGAAATCGTAGGTCTGCAGGACCGCCGAGCTGGAGAAGCTTCCGTTGGCGCAGCCCAGATTGGTGTAGGTGTTTCCGCCGTCGAAATGCCGCCAGAACTGCTGCTGGGTCAGATCTTCGAAGTGCCAGGCATCGTTCTGGGTCGGCGCCAGGACGTCCTTGGTGTTGTACCACCGTTCCCACACCAGATGGCTCACGATCTCCTGCTGATCCACCACGTCCCGGACCAGAAGCCGCAGCACCGGGGTCTGCTCCAGCCAGGTTTCCGCGGTGAGCGAGGCGGGCGCATCGGACGGCAGGACGTAGCTCTCCCGGTACCAGTCGAAAGTGAGGCAGTTGATGTCCGCCAGCAGTCCCCAGGCTCCCCCCGCCTCCGCGGTGCGCTTGAAGAAGGCCCAGTCGAACAGGCTTCCCGAAGTGGTCAGGGCCAGCGACCCGTTGCCGCTCCGCGGGTTGTCACCGGTGATGGCGACGGTGCCGGCGTTGCTGGCATTGGGATAGACGTTGAGGTCCGCCGCCCAGGCCGGATCACCGGGAAGAATGAGGTTCGGTGTGTCGCGCTGGATGCAGCTCGGGCTGGTGGGCAGGGCCCACAGCGGTCCCGCACCACAAAGCAGCAGGGCCAACACCGCCAGCATTCGCCTGGTCACCGGTCGTACCAACATCGGGATCGCCTGGTCGGAGAAGTTCACGGGAACATGAGAGCAACGGATATGCCCCCGGGTTTGTTCGGGGGACTTTCGGGCTAAATCGTTGGATTCAGGAGGCTTAGGAGACGGCTTGGCGCGACAGCCAGCCGGATTGGGGCGACAGTGTGGTATTAAAACAGCTATCGGCTGTCAGCCATCAGCTATCAGAAGAGAACAGCAGGTAACCCCGCCTTCGGCCTTGGCCAGCTCGTCGGCCTCCACCTCCCGGACGTCGCAGCCCTCGGCGCGGAGCCGTTTCGCCGTGCGGGGGAAGGCTGCGGCGTGGATGACCTGAGCCCCGATCCGCAGGGCGTTGGCGGCGAACGGCTCGCCCGGATCGATGGGGATCAGTCGAAACTCCTCGAAGCCGGCAAGGTCCACCCACTCCGGATTGATCAGCAGCGTCGCATCGGCAACTTCGCTCACCGCCGATTTGAGGTGGAGACAGCCCCGCACCGGCACGAGGCGCACGTCGTATCCGGCCGGCGCGACCAGACGGGCAAGCTCCGCTGCGCCCTCGCTGGTGGTGCGCCCGGAGAGCCCGACGAAGAGCACGCGTCCGGTGACCAGGATGTCCCCTCCATCAAGGGTCCCGGGTCCGCCGATTCGCCGCAGCGGGCGAAATGGCGCGAGCGCGGCGGAGACCGATTCGGTCTCCACCCGGCGGGACGCGGCGCCCGGCCGGGTGATCACCGCAAGCTCCTCCAGTACCAGCGCGGTGTCCTCCACGAACACCCCGTCGGGAAGCTCGGGAGCGGGCGGTAGCCGCTCGATGACGCAGCCGGCTTCGGCAAGGGCAGAGAGGTATTGGTCGTGCTGGCGGATCGCCCGGGGAAGGTCGATCGGGATCCGGTCGAGGTGACTCAACTCGCAGCGTCCGATCTCCGGACTCGGCTCTCGAACCAGCGCGGTGATCAGGGGCGTGGCGCCGTCGCCAGCAGGCTGCTGTAATGGGATCGCAGCTTGGCCAGCTTGGGAGAGATCATCGCCTGACAGTAGCCCTTCTCGGGATTCCGGCGGTAGTAGTCCTGATGGTACGACTCGGCGGGATAGAACGGGTCGGCGGGCCCGATCTCGGTGACGATCGGCTTCCCGAATACCCCTTCCTGGTCCAGCTTCCGGATGGCCCGTTCCGCGTCCTCGCGCTGCGCCTCCGAATGGACGAAGATGGCGGAGCGGTACTGGGATCCGATGTCGGGTCCCTGACGATTCCGGGTGGTGGGATCGTGGAAGGCGAAGAAGAGGGTCAGCAGGTCCCGGTAGGAGATCACCGCCGGATCGAAGGTGACCTGAACCGCCTCGGCGTGACCGGTCAAGCCGGAGCAGACCTCTTCATAGGTGGGATCGACCGTGCGGCCGCCGAGGTAGCCGGACACGATCCGCTCCACCCCGCGCAGCGGCTGGAAGACCGCCTCGAGGCACCAGAAACATCCGCCGGCAAATGTGGCAAGTTCGGGCATGGTGAAGAATAGTCGGACGTAAAGACGCAATGTGGCTATAAGATACCGGGGATCCAGCGATGGCGGACCTCGCTCATGTACGCAGCGTAGGCAGGGTCCTCGGCCAGGAACCGCTCCTCCATCAGGGTCTTGATCACGAAGAGGGCGAAGAAGATCATGCTCAGGGCAAAGTTGATCCAGGAAAAGTTCTCCAGAATCACGCACACCTCGGCGAGGAACAAGGCGCTGTAGATCGGATGGCGGACCAGCCGGTACGGTCCGCCGGTGACCAGCCGGCGTTGGGCGGGGACGAATCCGATGTTCCGGCCCAGGGTCACCCGCGCGTAGCCGTCTCCCAGGACGCTCAGCATGGACAGGCCGTCGGTGAGGAGCGTGGGAGCCAGGGGACGGCCGGTGACGCTCACGCTCACGGTCAGAAAGCCGTAGTAGCTCGCCACGAATGCCACCAGCCAGTAGAGCGGCCGGGTGGTGACCCGCACCGGCGGCCGGCGGATCAGCATCGTGATCACCAGCAGACAGAGCTGGAGCAGCAGGGCCACCCGGGGAATGGTGAGCTGGGTGGCCCGGACGTTGTAGTAGAGCACCATGACGAAGGGCAGCGCGGCGACCACGGCAATGGCGCGGTCCACCCAGGGCCTGCCGAGGAACCGCTCGATCGTCACGGCAGAAAGCGGTCTCGCTCGTCCGGCTGCGGCACCCGGCATTCGGCCCGGCGGCCGAACCAGCGCTCGCGATTGCGGGCAACCAGATCGTAGATCGCGTCGCGCAGCGGTCGGGGAATGACCCGCAGCAATCCCGCCAGCCGCCAGGGCCCGCCCAGTCCGCTCAGGATCGCGAGCGCGGCGTCGGAGCGCACCCGGAACCGGTCCCCCTCCTCCAGGATTACGGTCTGAGACGTCCGCGGGTCGAGCGTCGCCGGCACCCGCTCCTGCGCGGTGCTCCCCTGGAGCGGGGCAAAGCGGTAGCGAGCCGCCCGGTCCCGCCGGAGCACGAACTGGACGAACCGGTCGCAGAGGCCGCAGTAGCCGTCGTAGTAGATGAGCACGACTGCAAGCTAGCAGCCGTCAGCCTTCAGCCTTCAGTCGCTTGCTACTGGCTGATGGCTGATGGCTGATGGCTGATAGCTCTCAATCCACAAAGGCCCACAGCAGCTCCCGGCTCCGCTTGTCCATGGTCTCCGGGCCCGGGAGCCGGTAGAGATCGCCGGCGACATCCCGAATCAGGAATCCACTTCCGGGGAGCGCCCGGGGCCAGTCATCCAGTCGGGTCTGGAAGGTCCGGGGGCCCTGCCGGGTCTCGGCCCGCCAGTGCCGGATCTCCACCTCCTCCTCGATGTCGAGGATCCGGGTGACTTCAAAGAGAAACCCGGCCTCCGCCATGGCCTCGAGCAGCGCGTGCCGCGCCGGCGGCGCGAGCTCGAGCGGATCGCGCACCATCGCGACCTCGCGATGGTGCTCGTCGCGAAGCGAGATGTAACGGGACGGCTCCGACCAGGGGAAGCAGCGGCGCACCACCACG
>DATFGC010000149.1:0-4402 GCA_035249765.1 Gemmatimonadales bacterium
CGGTCAAGGTCGGCCTTGACCAGCGCGGCCATCTCGGGGTCGGCCTCGCCGGCCAGCTCGCGGGCCTGGGTCAGGTCATTGCGGAGACGGGAGAGCCGCTCGGCGGCGCGTACGATGGGGACCAGGCGGGAGTGCTCGCGGCCGAGTGCGGTAAGCCGATCGGAGTCCCGGGCGACCGCCGGGTCGGACAGCGCCGCGGAGACCTCCTCCGCCCGCGCGAGCGCCTGGCGGAGTCTGGCCTCCACGGTTTACTGCTCGGCGGGAGGGGCCGCCTGCTCCGAGCCGTACTTGCGGCGGAAGCGGTCCACCCGACCCGCCGTGTCCATGAGCCGCTGCTTCCCGGTGAAATACGGGTGGCAGGCATTGCACACTTCGACGTGGATCGAGGCCGCGGTGGTCCGGGTCTCGAACTTGTTCCCGCATGCGCACACCGCTTCGAGGGTGCGGTACATGGGATGCAGATTGGGCTTCACGTGATCAACTCCGTAAGTCGTTGCGAGCCATGAAACTTAGCCGCAGCGACCCGGGCATGCAACTCCCCGGCTAAGGAAGCGCGGGCAGCCGGACCAGGAACTCGCTGCCGGCGCCCAGGCCGTCGCTCTTCGCCTCAACGGTCCCGTCGTGCAGGGTCACCAGCCGCTTGACCAGGGTAAGCCCGATGCCGAGTCCGCCCCGGGTTCTTCCTTCGGAGCGGTCTACCTGGAGGAACATCTCGAACACCTGCGGCAGCATTTCGGGAGCGATGCCGACCCCGTTATCGCGAACCGAGATGAGCACCTCGGAACCGTCGCACGAGGCAGACAGCGAAATCCGGCCCCCGGCAGGAGTGTACTTGGCCGCGTTGTTGAGCAGGTTGGCGAACACCTGGGCGAGCCGGGCCCCGTCGGCATCAAGCAGAACCGGATCGCTGGGGATGACCACGTCCAGCTCGTGGCCGTCCTGGGTAATCATCGGCCGGCTGATCTCAACCGCTTCCCGGAGGACCTGGGCCAGGGCAACCCGCTCCCGCCGCAGCTCGAGCCGGTCCTGGGTGATCCGCGTTACGTCGAGGAGATCGTCGATCAGCCGGGTCATCTGACGCACCTGGCGCTCGATGATCTCCTGGGCCGAGCGGAGCTCCGGCAGGTCGGGGGACCGTAGTTTCAGGATGCCGACGGCGTTCCGGACCGGGGCCAGCGAATTCCGGAGCTCGTGCGAGAGCACCGCGAGGAACTCGTCCTTCCGACGGTCGGCCTCCTTGAGCGCCGCTTCAGCCGCCTTGAGCCGGGTGATGTCCACCATGGTGACAACGCAGCCGAGCGCTTCCCCTTCCAGACTGAACAAAGGGTTCGCGCTCACCAGAAGGTGCCGGGGTGCTGCGGCGGCCGATGGGGTCAGGAGTGCCTCCACCGATTTGATCGCACACCCCGCCTCGGTAGGGTCGAACACTTCCAGCTTCCCGTCCTGGAGGAGGGGGAACACTTCCGCAAAGGTTCTCCCGACGCAGTCGCCCCCGGACAGCTGGCACGCGCTGGCGCTGGCCCGGATGATCTTCCCGCCGGGTCCGCACACCACGATCGCATCGGCCGCCTGCTCGAGGATCGAGGACAGTCGCTCGGCGGCGAGCAGCTCGGAGTGAGACCCGGGGGTACCAACCGGTGCCTGTGGCTCGGTCATGACGTCCGCGCTACCCGGTTCTTCGTGTCATGATGGGATTTCTCCGGGGGCAGCGACAGGCGGCTCGCGCCGAGTCGGCATTTGGGCGCGCAAATGGAAGCGCCGGGTGATTCTAGCGACTCGCGCAGGCAAGCGCTACCGGCCTTGACGGCCCGGCCGGTCGGGACCCACACTACCGTTGGTGCAATACACTCCATTAGAGAGCCCGAATGGCCCCTGATCCGCTGGAGGTGCTCCGAACGGTTCCCCTCTTCCGCCAGGTGCCGGAGGAAGATCTCCGCGCACTGGCGGGACTGGTGCGCGAGCGCCGGCAACCCAGGGGCAGCATGATCCTCACCCAGGGCGACGAAGGCGAAGCCCTCTTCCTGATCCGGAGCGGTCAGGTCAAGGTGACCGTGGTTGCCGAGGACGGCCGCGAAGTCATTCTGTCGGTGCTCGGCGCCGGAAGTTTTTTCGGAGAAATGGCGCTGCTGGACGACGAGCCCCGCTCGGCCCACGTCTTCGCCATGGAGGAGAGCGTGCTGCTGAGCCTGCGCCGGGAGGACTTCCGGGCCCAGCTGGCCCGCTCCCCCGAGCTGGGCATCGCCCTGCTCCGGGAGCTTTCGCGGCGGCTTCGCCGGGCCGACGACACGATCACCGGTCTCATGCTGCTGGACGTCAGCGGCCGGGTCGCCCACCTCCTCCTCGAGATGGCCCGCGAGGAGCAGGGCGAAGGCGGCACTGCGATCGCGCGCCGGCTGACCCACGCGGCGATCGGACAGATGGTGGGCGCCAGCCGGGAAACCGTTTCCCGCACCATGCGGAATCTGGTGCTCCGCAACGTGATCGCGGTCACCCGCAAGGGCATCACCCTGCTCGATCCTGCCGCCCTCCGGCTCGCCGCCCAGCAGGGCACGTGAGGATCACCTTCTGGGGAGCCCGCGGCTCCATTCCGGTCCCGGGGCTGGAGAGCGCGCGGTATGGTGGCAACACCTCCTGCGTCAGCGTTGAGGACGGTGCCGGCCTGCTGGTGCTCGATGCGGGAACCGGGATCCGCCGCCTGGGCGAGGCGCTTGCGGCCCGGCAGCACGGCGGTGCGGTGGACCTGCTGATCTCTCACGCCCACATCGACCACATCCAGGGTCTCCCTTTCTTCGCGCCGATTCACGATCGCGCGGCCCGGGTCCGCATCTTCGGCCCCGCGCCCGGCTCGATCTCGCTGCACGAGACCCTGACCCGCCTGATGACCCCGCCCTTCTGGCCGGCGCATTATGCGTCCATTGCGGAGCGGCTCGACGTGACCGAGATCACGGCAGGCGAGTTCCAAACCGACTATTTCCGGATACGGGCAACGCCGCTACGTCATCCCGGTAGGACGCTGGGATATGCGATCTCTCCCCTGGGTGGGGGCGCTTCGGTCAACTATTTGACCGACAATGAGTTAGGCGACTGGACCGGGATGCCGGAGTGGCAGGCGCAGCTGGTAGGGTTCTTGCGAAATGGCGAGGTGCTGATTCACGACGCGACCTATGGCGATCAGGAAATCCCGGAACGTACCGGGTGGGGCCACTCGAGCGCGTCGCAGGCCGCCGATCTGGCGATCGCGGCGGGGGTGCGGAAGCTGGTACTGTTCCACCACGCCCCGGAACACCGGGATGACGAAGTAGACCGGATTCTGGCGGAAGTGCGCCGCCGGGTGCAGCGCGCCGGTGCGGCGCTCGCGGTAATGGCGGCGGCCGAAGGGCTGGCGCTCGACATTTGAGGAGGTTGCAATGACCATCGGTGCTCGCAAGATCTCTCTCGTCGGCGTGGCGCTTGCCGCGCTGGCGCTGCCCCTTGCCGCGCAGGATTCCCGGCCCGGGATCGCGGTACTGCCGTTCGAGAACGGCGGCAGCTACGGCAAGGACAAGGAGGACTTCGATGCCCTCCGCAAGGGAATCGCCGCGACGCTGATCTACGAGCTGGCGCGGAACCCCGGGGCCCGCCTGGTCGAGCGGGAGCAGACCCAGCGGCTCCTCGACGAGCAGGGCCTGGGTGTGGCCGAGCGGGTCGACGCCGCCACCGCCGCCAAGGTGGGTAAGCTGGTGGGGGCGCGCTACATGATCACCGGCTCGTTCATCGATCTCTACGGCGATTTCCGGGTGGACGCGCGGATCATCGACGTGGAGACCAGCGAGATCATAAAGGTGGTGCGGAGCGATCCCAAGCTGCACGACCGCCGCGACATGTTCCGGATGATCGAATCGGTGGCCCGGTCCATCATGGCCGACACCAAGCTGCCGCCGCTTCCTGCCAGCGCGGCGCAGCGTTCCGCCGTGCCTACCGAGGCGCTGGCCCATTTCAGCCGGGCTCTGCTGTACGAGGACCGGGGCGACAAGCCCAAGGCGATCGAGTACTACCAGAAAGCCCTGGCGGTGTTTCCCAATTACGCCGAGGCCAACGAGGGGCTCAGGAAGGCTCGCGGGTCCTGAGCCCGGCCCACAGGCCGAGATGGACTGGGAGGGCCAGGGCGATCAGCTCGAGATTGTGCTGATCGAACCAGGGAAGCAGCTTGAGCAGGAGACCCAGCGCCGCCAGCGCCGCCACCACCAGCGCGAGGCGGCGCGCGGCTTTGAGAGTGCGGCCTCCCCGGCGGATGGCGAGCGGCAGCACCACGGCGAGCGCCAGGGCGAGCAGGTTGAAGAGCAGAATGTTCTCGTTCTGGTGCGCGGCGCGGTGCCCGCTCAGGAGAGAGAGCCAGGTCACCACCAGGCCGGCGATTCCGGCC
>DATFGC010000150.1:0-2804 GCA_035249765.1 Gemmatimonadales bacterium
CCCAGGGAGCCGCTGATGAACGGACGAAGCTGTCTCTGGCCGAACTCCCAGATCCCGCCGGCCTGGATGTAGTTGATGGCGAAGCCGCCTTCCAGCTCGGTCGTGCCGCCGGTGGCCCGATCCAGTTCGATGTCGGTGTCCTGGCGGAGGTAGGTCAGCTCGACCGCGCTGGCCGGGCTGGTCCGAAAGCTCAGGATCCCACCCCAGCCCACAGAGCCCGGCGTCTGCAGCTCACCCGCCGGGAACCCGCCCCCAACGTCCGTCTCCAGCGAGCCACCCCATTGATATCCAACGAAGGGCGTGATCTCGAATCGGGTCTCCTGGACTTCCACCAACTGGGCCTGGACGGTCGGGGCGCGGAGCCCGAGCGCCACTCCGATCGCGATCAGGGGGCAAATAAGGGAGATGCGAAACACGTGTCCTCCACCGGTGGAATGGGCGTGGGTCGGCTGCGCGCGTGGCCGCGCAGGTCACACCATCGTTCGGCTGGGGGGTTCGGACCATTGGACCTTGGTGCAGGGGACGTGTCAGGCCCCGGCGAGCGTCCCTGGCCGGCTCCCGCGTCTCAGAATGTAAAAGATACCGCGTAGAGCCCCGTGAAGGTGCGGATGCTGACGTCGCTGGTTGCTTGCAGCCCGCCCAGCGACGGGCCTATGACTCGGTCCGTAGTCGTGCCCCACGAGGCGGAAACGCCGACCGACCCGGTGAGCCTGCCCGACCCGAGCGAAACGCCCCCGGACACTCCGGTGAGGTTGACCGCGCGGAACGTCGACCGCGACGGCCCGCTCACCGGTGAGGGATCGGTGAAGGCGCCGGCATGGAGCCGGAGCGCCGGGGACAGCGAGTAGTTGGCGCCCAGGGCAAAACTCACGATCGAGCGCGCCTGGTGGAGCACCGGGGTAAACGCGGGAGCGGTGATCGTGGGCACGCCGGCCCCGTCGGTCGTGATGCGGACGGCAGTCGAGTCGCTGGAGAGCATCTCGTACGGGTCTTCCGCCCCGTAGTAGCGCACGTCCAGCTCCACCTGGCCCCGGGAGTAGCGGAAGGTCGCCCCGGCGGCCGCCCGGAAGGGCATCTTGTAGTCGAACTTGGCCTCCGGGTCCCGGAAGGCGAGATCGTCTTCGGTCCCGGCCGCCTGGAAGACTGTCTGGGTGAATCTGATCTCGCTGCTCCCGCCGATCCGGAGCCCGGGCGGCGCGACGGTGGCCCCGACGGTGATCGCTCGGGCGATGTCCCACTGCACTCCGGCGGTGAGGAGGAGATGATGGACGGAGCCGTCGGTCGAGAACACCCGGATCCCGGTGAGCACACCCGTGGAGGACACCAGTCGATCGGTGAGGGTCTGGTTCTGACTCAGGTCCGTCATCCCGTAGCCTGCGCCTATACCCGCGCGCAGAGTCGGCGAGAGCCGGTACGCGGCGTTCAAGCTCGGGATCACGGTGTTGAAGTTCACCTTGGTGGAGTAGCCGAACGCCTCCGTCGCCTCTCCCACGGGCAGGCTGAACGCGCCATCCAGGCTGCTCGGCGCCCAGGCCACCGGGCTGGTGAGGCCAAAGCCGAACCGCCAGCGATCACTCCGCGCTATGGGTTTCCCAACCACGATGCCGAAGAAGCCGCCCACCGCCCTGAAGCGGGTCCCCGACTGCCTTTCCCCAATCCCGCTCAGGGTAGTCCTGGTCACTTCATAAACGTTCGAGCTGGCGTTGAGCGCCGTCTTCTCACTCGAGGCCAGACCCGCCGGATTGTACCAGTTGGCCAGGGCATCGTCGGTACGAGCCACGTACGCGCCACCCTCCAGTGCCTCCCGCTGACCGACGCTGATCCTGTTGTAGTTTGGCAGGATGCCGTTGGGGGGGATGGAGAACTCCTCTCCCTGTGCGCGGAGGGCGGACGTGGTCAGGAACGACAGAGAGGCCACGATCAGGCCGCCTCGAACAGCGCGTGCGGGGGACCCCGCGTGCGGTAGCAGCGGAACCATCGGCCCTCCTTTGGGTAACGCCAGGCGGTCAGGCCAGCCTCGTCCACCTGCCACTCTTGGAGCAGGCGGGCTGGGGTGAACAGTGGACCTTAGGACAGTGCGGCTGGGTCACGCCCGCCGCGGCCTTCTCGGAGACGCCGGGTGGATCTAGGTTCAGTTGCTCGCGTGAGCGCCTGGTAGGATCGTCACTTCACCTCGTACCGTGAGGATGTCGAATGTCCGTTGCAGTCTCCGGAAAAGCGACAGCGGAGGGTCTATCTCCCTCCACGATACGCCGTTCCGGCCTGGCCCGTTGGAGGTGGCTGGCGCTGGGAGCCGGTCTGATTGTCGCCCTGGCGGCCGCCGCGCGGATGCAGACCCGGCAGTACCTGCTCGAGTTCGGCCCCTTCACGCTCGAGTCGCGGCACGGCGCGGTCGCCCCGATGCCCCTGGCCATCACGCTTCCCGTGGACGGCTGGCTGCGAGGGCTTTCCTATGAGGTTGTGGACGGGCGGGGGGAACGGCTTCCCTCTCGAGTCCTCCATCATCTCAACCTCATCGCACCCGAGCGGCGCGAGCTGTTCAGTCCCATCATGCTCCGAATCGGAGCGGCCGGTCCCGAGACGAAGCCCTACCGTCTGCCTCCTTTCCTGGGATACCGGATCCATCCCGGCGACAGTCTTCTGGTGACCACGATGCTGCACAACCCGATGTCGCGGGAATACCGCGGCGTCAGGCTGCGGGTGCGACTCGATTATATCCCCGCGAACAGCCTGATCCCGCCGCGGTCCATCAACCCCGTGTACCTCGACGTGACTCCACCTTCTGGCGCCCACTCGTTCGACCT
>DATFGC010000151.1:0-4348 GCA_035249765.1 Gemmatimonadales bacterium
GGCAACGACCAGCGGCGTGTCGGTGGGTCCGGCCGGCCTGAGCAGCAGCACGGCGATCGCTACCGCCGCCAGGATCACCACGCCGAGGGCAGCCATCATCCAGCGGTGCTCCGAGGGCGCCACCCCGCTGATCCCGTTCGGGGCCGGGTCCGGCGCCGGAGTGGCGCGCGAGGAGCGGCCGGTCAGCGGCACCGGGCTCCTCGGCGTCTGCACCTGGGACACGATCTTGTGGGTGACCCCGGTCCGGGCCAGCGAGATGAGCTGGCTCCGGGTGGGATCGTCGTGGGCCAGGTGGCGCGCGCCCATCGCCGCGACGGCTTCCTCCATCGAGGCGAAGCGCTTCTCCGGCTCCTTCTCCAGCATCCGCATGACGGCGAGCCGGAGCTGCTCGGGGCAATCGGGCCGGTACAGCTCCAGCGGCGGCACTTCCTCGTGGTAATGACTGTACATCAGCGCCATCATGCCGCTGGACGTGAAGGGCGCCCGCCCCGCCAGCATCTCGTACGCCACCACCCCGAGCGCGTACTGGTCCGAGGCTCCGGTGATGACCCCGCCGCCGCACTGCTCCGGGCTCATGTAGGTCGGGGTGCCGACCGCCATCCCGGTCTGGGTCAGCCCCTCGGTCTCCTGCACCTTGGCGATGCCGAAGTCGGTGACCACCGCCCAGCCCTCGTCGTCGATCAGAATGTTGCTGGGCTTGATGTCGCGATGGACCACGCCGTGCCGATGGGCGTAGCCGAAGGCGCCGCCGACCTGGGCCAGCACTGCCTCAACCATCGGAATCGGCAGCTTGCCCAGCTCCTTGATGATGGCGTCGAGCGGGGTGCCTTCCACCAGCTTCATCACGAAGAAGAGCAGCCCGTCCGCCTCCCGGACCGCATACACCGGGATGATGTTGGGGTGGGAGAGGTGGGCTGCGGTACGGGCTTCCCGTTTGAACCGCTCCGCCATCCCCGCCCCGTGGATCATGGCGGGGGACATGACCTTGATGGCGACTTTCCGGTCCAGGGAGAGCTCGTGGGCCAGGAAGACGGTGGCCATCCCGCCCCGGCCCAGCTCCCCGTAGATGTCGTACTCCCCCTGGGTGGCCGCGCGCACCCGCTCGAGCAGATGCTCGTCGGCCTGGGTGGTGGACTCGTGCTCGGGGGGGGTGGTCATGAGATAGTAAAGAAAGACGCAAAGACGCAACGACGCAAAGACGCAAAGGCGCAAAACGGCCCCATCAACGAGTATCGCCTCCAGGGGTGAAGAGCTGGAGGGTCGGGCGCGGGGGAGGCCTGATTCCACTGCTCCGGAGCGCCACCCCGGGTGCGAGGGTGAACTCGAGGCTCTTGATCTCGACGGTGACCGGAGAGCCGAGGGCCCGCATCAGGAAGACCGCGCGCCACTTGCCTGCCGGAAGGTCGGGAGTCACCGGGTAGGTGGCCAGCGCGAACACCGCGCTGAAGGTGACCAGGTTCTGGTAGTCCACGCTCTGGACCAGCGTGCCGGCGGGATCGCGGAGCTCGGCACGGAGCAGCTCCGCCCGGACGTTGTACAGCTCCACCCAGAAGCTCAGCACTCCGCCTGCGCCAGTGATGGTGGGTGAATCGGGCGGGCGCTCCAGCAGCTCCGGCTGTCCGGCGACCGGCCCGTCGCGCACCCCGGCGTCGAGCACCCGGAAGGCGTTCTGATAGGGAAGCTGCGCCTGCCACAGGCTGAGGCCAAGCTGGCAGGGTCCCTTCCACGGGTCGATCGGGTTGGACCCCCGCCGGACCTCGAAATGCAGATGGGGCCAGTTGGAAATACCGGAGCTCCCCACCAGGCCCAGGGGGCTGCCCGCCGCCACCGCCTGGCCCGGAGTGACCAGGATCGAGCCTCGGCGCAGGTGGCCGTAGACCGAGGTGATTCCTCCAGGGTGGAGGACGTGGACCACGTTCCAATCGTTGGCAGGGTTCTGCACCGCGTTGCGGTCCGGCTCGCCGTCATGCACCACCGAAACCTGGCCCGTCGCCGCGGCCACCACCGTCACCCCGGAGTCCTGCACCCGGAAATTGCGCAACAGGATATCGGTGCCCCGGTGCCGGAGGTAGTACTTGCCGCCGCAGTTGTAGTCCCGGCCTCCCTGATCGAGGTACGCGCCGTAGAACACTTCCTCCAGAGGCCGGCCCAGGATGGGACTGGTGAACACCGGTGCGTCGGGGACGACGGCGTCGGTGGGGGAGTTGCAGGCGGCAAGCAGGAAGACGGCGGAAAGGCACACCGGCGCAAGGGCGCAAAGATTACTACTTTGCGTCGTTGCGCCATTGCGCCTTTGCGCCCACTCGAGGAAACCCGCCATCACATGGAATCTAGCCGCCCCCTCATCGTCGGTGCCGGTCCGATCGGCCTGGCGTGCGCCATTTCGGCGCGGCGCCGGGGCCTCGAGCCGCTGGTGGTGGACGCCGGGCCGATCGCGGCCTCGATCGTCCGCTACCCGGTGGGGATGACCTTCTTCACCACCCCGGAGCGGCTGGAGATCGGCGGACATCCCCTGGTCTGCTCCGGCGCCAAGGCGACCCGCGAGGAGGCGCTCAAATACTATCGCGGTGTCGCCCGGGCCGAAGGGATCCGGGTCCGCACCTACACCCGGCTGGTTGGAGCCACCCTCGCCCATGGCAGGCTCGAAGCCCGGGTCGCCACCAGGCTCGGGGAAGAGCGGATTCCCTGCTCCAGGCTGGTGCTCGCCACCGGCTACTTCGAGCACCCCAATCTCATCGGAGTCCCCGGGGAGGATCTTCCCCACGTTTCCCACTACGCCGAGGAGCCTCACCTTGCCGCCGGCCAGGACGTGGTGATCGTGGGCGGAAAGAACTCCGCGGTCGAGCATGCCCTGTCCTGCTACCGGGCCGGAGCGCGGGTGACGCTGGTCTATCGTCGGGAGGAGCTCCGTCCCAGCGTGAAGTACTGGCTCCAGCCCGACCTGGTGAACCGGATCAAGGCCGGAGAAATCGCGGCGCGGTTCGGGAGAACGGTCGAGCGCATTGACGGCGGCAGCGTGACCATTTCGGGGAAAGGGGAAAACCTGGGGAACGGGGAGCGGGAGACTCTTCCCGCCGACCGGGTCTATCTCCTCACCGGCTATCACCCCGACTTCAGCCTCTTTGCCGCGATCGGCATCGAGCAGGACGACGAGTCCTGCCGGCCCCGGCTCGATCCCCTGACCCTGGAGACGAATATCCCCGGCGTCTATCTGGCCGGCAGTGCGACCGCGGGGCGCAACACCAGCGAGGTCTTCATCGAGAACGGCCGCTACGACGGCGAGAAGATCTTCGGCGACGCGGAGAGCCGGGCGCGGGCGGAACAGGCATACCAGGTCGAAGGCCGCGGGGTGGGCGAGTGACGTTCAAACCTGCCGTCCTAATTCCAGCTCAGCCCCCGAAGCTGCTCCAGCCCCACATTGCCCCCGCTCAGCACACAGACCACCCGGGTTCCCGGCGGGGCTTTAACCAGGCCCTGGAGCAGCGCGCCGACCGGCGCCGCGGCGGCGCCTTCCACCACCAGCTTGCAGTGCTGCATGACCCAGAGCATGGCGTCGAAGATCTCCGCATCGGGCAGGGTGACGATCTCGTCCACCACCCGCCGCACGATGGCGACGTTGTGGTCGCCCACCCGGCGGACCCGGAGTCCGTCGATGACGCAGTCCACCCGGTCGAGCACCACCGGATGTCCGGCCGCCACGCTCTGCTGCATTCCCGGAGCGCCGGAGGACTCCACCCCGATGATCCGGACCCCCGGCTTCCGGGTCTTCGCGGCGAGCGCGATCCCGGAGATGAGGCCGCCGCCTCCGATCGGCACCACCAGCACGTCGGCCTGGGGCCAGTCTTCCATGATCTCGAGCCCGACGGTTCCCTGACCCGCAATCAGCTCGAGGTCGTCAAACGGGTGGACATAGGTGTAGCCTCGCTCCCGCACCAGCTCCCTGGCGCGTTCGTTGGCTTCATCCCAGATGGTCCCGTGCAGCACCACCTCGGCGCCGTAGCCCCGGGTGGCCGCGACCTTCGAGGGTGTGGCGTTCTCCGCCATCACCACGACCGCCTTGATCCCGTGGATGGCCGCGGCCAGCGCCACGCCCTGGGCATGGTTGCCGGCGGAGGAGCAGATCACCCCCCGCTGCTTCTGCGCTTCGCTCAGCCGGGCGAACTTGTTGAGCGGCCCGCGGATCTTGTAGGACCCGGTGCGCTGAAACATCTCCGCCTTGAGCCGGACCTCGAAGCCGGTGGCGGCCGAGAGGGTCCGCGAGGTGAGTAGCGGGGTGTGATAGGCGTGGGCCGAGACCCGCCGGCGCGCCTCCTCGAACTCCGCCGGGCCGGGCGGGCGGGAATCGTCG
>DATFGC010000152.1:0-9582 GCA_035249765.1 Gemmatimonadales bacterium
ACCACATCCTGCGCGGTCAGGTGGTCGAGCAGGTCGCCCACGCTGCCCACGATGAGCTGGAGCGCCCCCGGGGGAAGGATCTCCGAGGCCACCATCTCCCGCACCATCGCTTCGGTCAGGTAGGATGTCGCCGTGGCCGGCTTGACGATGGCGGGGACCCCGGCCAGCAAGGTCGGGGCGAGTTTTTCCAGCATCCCCCAGCAGGGGAAGTTGAACGCATTGATGTGGACGGCGACCCCCTCCAGCGGCACGCAAATGTGCCGGCCGGCGAAGGTCCCTCCCTTGCCGAGCGGCTCCGGCTCCCCCTCGACGTAGAACGTCTCGTCGGGAAATTCCCGGCGGCCCCGGCTGGCGTAGGAGAACAGGGTTCCGATTCCGCCCTCGATGTCCACCCAGGAATCGGTCCTGGTCGCCCCGGTGGCGGCGGAGACCTCGTAAAAGCGGTCCTTCCGCTCCATCAGGTAGCTCGCCAGCGCCTTGAGCATCCGGGCCCGGGCGTGGAAGGTCATGGTGCGCAGGGCGGGCCCCCCGGTTTTCCGGCCGTAGTCGAGCATGCCCCGGAAATCGAGACCCTCGCTCGAGGCAATCCCCACCGGCTCGCCGGTGACGGCGTTGAGCAGGGTCACCCCCGCGCCGCTTCCTCCGGTCCAGGCGCCACCGGCGTAGCTTTGCAGCGTTTTCACGAATTCCCCTCCGGCGAGCCGCCGGAGCGGCGGGTGGTGCCCCAGGTGCGGTAGCTGAGCGCGAGGTCGGGCCGGTTGTCCGGCATGGCGCGGAGCGGTTCGGCCGGAGCCAGGCCGGCCTGGAGCCGGGCGGGAAGACCCTGATAGAGCCGGGTTCCCTCGGTCTTCCAGGCCAGCATCTCGTCGCTCACGTCCTTCACGATCCGGGCGGGATTGCCGACCGCGACCTTCCGGTCGGCGATCTGCATTCCTTCCGGAACGAAGGCGAGCGCCCCCACGATGGCGCCGGCGCCCACCACCGCGCGGTCCATCACCACCGCGTTCATGCCGACCAGGGCGTTCCGGCCGATCCGGGCGCCGTGGATAATCGCGCCATGCCCGATGTGAGCCGACTGCTCCAGCACCACCGTCACCCCGGGGAACATGTGAATAGTGCAGTTCTCCTGAACATTGCAGCCGTCGTGGATTTCGATGGCGCCCCAGTCGCCCCGCAGCGCCGCGCCGGGCCCCACATACACATCCCGGCCGATCACCACGTTGCCGGTGACCGCGGCCTGGGGATGGACGAAGGCGGTGGGGTGGACCACCGGCACGATCCCCTCGAACGAGTAGATGCCTGGCATGCCCAATTATAGCGCGCCCGCGCGGCGGGGCTGGAGGGTGCGGCGGGCCGTTGTCACGCTGAGAGAGCGAAGCGACCGAAGCGGGTAATCTCCATCTGAGGCCTGCCCCTTCGCTTCGCTCAGGGTGACCACATCATAGAGGCACAAACGTCCCCTCATCGATCTTCCCGCCGCTGACCCGGTAGACCACCACGCCGGAGGGAAAGTTGAGCCCGGCGCCGTCGCTCGGTGCCACCACCGCCGCCCCCTGGTAGAACCGGACCGGAATCCCTTCGAATCGCAGAGTCTCCCGCACGTGCATGTGCCCGCCCAGCGCCAGATCGTAGGGACGCGCCTTGAGCCGGGCGACGATCTCACCCGCGTTGGCGACCGCGTGCCGGAAGCTGGTCTTGCCCCGCACCGTGATCGCGGTCGGCGCCGGCGGGGTGTCCATGTACCCGTTCACCGTCTCGACCGACGTGAAAAACGGGATGTGGTTGAAGCTGACCACCGGCATCGCCGCCGGGGTGGCGGCGAGGTCCCGGCTCAGCCATTCGGCCTGAGTGCTGTCCACGTGGCCATAGTACCAGAGGTCGTCCGCGTCCACCGTGTTGAGCCCCACGAAATGCACCCCGCCATAGCTGAACGAGTAGTAATCGGGTCCCCGGTAATGCCGGTACATCCCCCGGCCGTAGAGCGGATGGGCGGGACTCACCAGGGAGTGATGCCGCTCGATCCCGAAGATTTCGTGGTTCCCCGGCACGGTCCAGACCGGGATTCGAAACAGCTCCATTTCCTGCTGAAACAGCTCGTAGTAGCCGGTCGCCTCCGCTTCCGGAACGCGGAGCGCGTCGCGGACCAGGTCGCCGGTGATCAGCAGGAAGGCGGGAGCGATCGAGTCCACCAGCGCGCGAAGCCGCCGGGTCCGGTCCAGCGAGGCGGGGCTGATGTGGGTGTCGGAGGCGTGCACGAAGCTGAAATCGGGAGACTCGGGGACCGGTGCCAGCGCAAAAAAGAGCGGCCGACCCGCACTGGCGGAGTCCACCGCCCGCCAGAACTGTCCGATCGCGCGATACCCGCTCGGCACGCTCACAAACACGATCCCTCGCCCTCCGACCCGCTCCAGCCGGAAGGTCCCGTCCACTCCGGTGGACACGACCGCATTCTGATCGGAAACCACCGCGTTGCCGAGGCCGGGTTCACCGGGATCGCGCAAGCCGTTGGCATTCTGGTCCACGAATACCATCCCGGTGATCTCGACCCGGAGCGCGGCCTGGGGCGCCTTCCCGGGACCCGCCACGGCCAGGGGAAGGAGGAACAGGCCTTTTCGGAACCATTTCATCGTGGCTTCATGCCTCCAGCCTCATACTCCCGCCCGATCCCCTCGAGGGATAGCCACCGGCCGGCCGCCATTGCCGGCCATTGAACCAAGGAGCAAAGCGTATGCGTCCGTTTACCGGTACCGCTATCGCCCTGCTGCTGGGAGTGACGGCCCTCTCAGCCCAGGACAACACCACGAGGTTCCGCCCGGAAATCCGTCCGATTGCCGGCGTGCTGATCCCGCTCGGCGACTTCCGGAACGAGTTCAAGTCCGCCGAGACCTTTGGCGGACAGCTTGCGCTCGAAGTCACCCCGGTATTCCATCTCGTCGGCACCGTCGCCTGGACCCACGGCCACAACAAGTTCGTGGGAGTCGAGAACCGGACCGACGTCTGGCAGTACGACGCCGGGCTCGAGCTCAATCCCTTCGGCCGGATCGGCGAGGGATGGGAGCTTCGCCCCTTCCTCGGCTTCGGCCTGGGCGGGCGCACCAACGATTACATGGCCACGACGCTCCGGACCACCACGTGTCTCGCCGGATACGGAGCCATGGGCACCGAGCTGCAGCGCGGCATCGTCGCGTTCCGGGTCGAGGGCCGCGACTACCTGAGCTGTCAGGAGTCGCCCTTCAACGGGGTCAAGAAGACCCGCAACGACATTCGGCTGAATTTCGGGATCGCGCTCCACCTGCGCTGACCCCGTGCCCGCGGGAGTCCGGACGGGCTCCCGCGGGGCTTCACCCCCGCTCCAGGATCGTCGCCATCCCCTGCCCGACCCCGATGCACATGGTGCAGAGCGCGTAGCGCGCGCGCCGGTGCTCCAGCTCCCGCATCGCGGTCAGCAGGAGCCGGGCACCGCTCATTCCCAGCGGATGCCCGAGCGCGATCGCGCCGCCGTTGGGATTGACCCGCGGGTCATCGTCGGCGAGCCCGAGATCGCGGGTCACGGCCAGCGATTGGGCCGCGAAGGCCTCGTTGAGCTCGATGACATCCATCTGGCTGATCGTGAGGCCGGCCCTGGCCAGCGCCTCCCGGGAGGCGGGCACCGGGCCGATGCCCATGACCCGGGGCTCCACGCCGGAGACGGCGGAGGCGACGACCCGGGCCAGCGGAACCAGATTGTGCCGGATGAGGCCGGCCTCGGACGCGATCAGCAGCGCCGCCGCGCCATCGTTGAGCCCGCTTGAGTTCCCCGCCGTCACCGATCCCTTGCCGTCGGTGCGGAAAGCCGGCTTGAGCTTGGCCAGCACCTCGAGCGTGGTGGCGGGGCGGATGAATTCGTCCTCGCTGAAGACGGAGACCGCGCCCTTCGCTCCGCTCAGGGTGACCGGAACGATTTCGACGGCGAGTCGCGCGGTGGCGGCGGCCGCCTTCTGCTGGGACCAGAGCGCGAACCGGTCCTGCTCCTCCCGGGTTATGCCGTACTGTTCCGCCACGTTCTCGGCGGTCTGGCCCATCGCGTCGATCCCGTATTTCTCTTTCATTTTCGGGTTGACGAACCGCCACCCTAGCGAGGTGTCGAACAGCTCCTGGTTCCGGGCGAAGGGCTGGGCGGCTTTGGAGAGGACGTACGGCGCCCGGGTCATGTGCTCGACCCCGCCCGCGACATACAGGTCGCCGTCACCCAGCCGGGCGGCCCGCGCGGCGTGCACCACCGCGCTCATCCCCGAGGCGCAGAGCCGGTTCACCGTCTCGCCCGGCACGGCAGGCGGAAGACCGGCCAGCAGGAGCGCCATCCGTGCGACGTTGCGATTGTCCTCGCCCGCCTGGTTGGCGCATCCCATCACCACATCGGAGATGGCCGAAGGATCGAGCCCGGGATGGCGAGCCAGCAGCGCGGAAATGACGTGCGCGGCCAGATCGTCGGCCCGCACCGGGGCCAGGGAGCCGCCCAGGCTGCCGATCGGGGTGCGAACGCCGTCCACCAGAAATGCCTCAGACACGGTTATTGCCCTTCCCCCTGTTTCCCCCGGTCCCCTTGTTTTCCCCGTTTTCCTAACTCACGATGCGGTGCTAATTTAGTACGCTTCCTCCGGATAGGCACCCAATGAGCGCGGATAGCATCCTGTTCGAGCCGGCGGACGGCGTGGCCCGCATCACGCTCAACCGTCCCGACGTGCTCAACAGTTTCGACAAGGTCATGGCGGCGCGGCTCATCGAGGTCCTGGCCCGGGTCGCGGAAGATGGATCGCTCCGCGCCGTCTATCTGACCGGGGCGGGCCGGGCTTTCTGTGCCGGCCAGGATCTCGCCGAAGCCGTGGCCCGCGAGGGCCGGGGGGGGGTGGATTTCGCCGAGCACCTGCGCCGCACCTACAATCCGATCGTGCGGGCGATCCGGGCCATGCCGAAGCCGGTAGTCTGCGGGGTGAACGGAGCCGCCGCGGGGGCGGGCGCCAACATCGCGCTGGCTTGCGACCTCGTCATCGCCTCCGCCGAGGCCAAGTTCATCCAGGCCTTCATCAACATCGGGCTGGTGCCCGATTCCGGCGGCAGCTGGTTCCTCCCCAGGCTGGTGGGCACCGCAAGGGCGACCGCGCTCATGATGCTGGGCCAGGCTCTCTCCGCCACCGAGGCGGCGGAGATGGGACTCATCTACAAGGTGGTACCGGCCGGAACTCTGGAAGAAGGCGGCTACAAGGTGGCGCGCCAGCTCGCCGCCCAGCCCACCTGCGCACTGGCCCTCATCAAGAAACTGCTCGACCGCACCGGCCAGAACACCCTCGAGCAGCAGCTGGAGCTGGAGGCGGAGTCCCAGGCCGCGGCGGGGCGGAGCGCCGACTACGCCGAAGGCGTCCGTGCCTTCCTCGAAAAGCGCAAACCCGCCTTTGCCGGCTCCTGAAGTGAGCGCACTCGGCGGCGAAGCCACCGTCGGCGTGCTGGGCGCCGGCGCCATGGGCAGCGGCATCGCCCAGGTCGCCGCCGCCGCCGGCCATCAGGTGATGGTCACCGATGCCCGGGCCGAGGCGCTCGAAGACGCCCGGGCCCGGCTGGAGAAACAGCTCGCGCGCGAGGTCGAGAAAGGGCGGCTGGGCCGGGAAGCGGCCGCCCGGTTGCAGGAAAGCATCACCTGGGCTCCCGGCGCGGCGGGGGAATACGCCCTGTTCAAGCACTGCGACCTGGTGATCGAGGCGATCGCCGAGGATGCCCGGGTCAAGCGGGAGGCCTTTCGCGGCCTCGAAGCGGTGGTGAGCGAGCGCTGCATCCTCGCGACCAATACCTCGTCCCTGTCGGTCACCGGCATCGCCGGCGTGTGCGGCCGGCCGGAGCGGGTGATCGGCATTCATTTTTTCAACCCGGCTCCGCTCCTTCCGCTGGTGGAGATCGTGCCCGGGCTCACCACCGGCCTGGACACCACCGCCATCGCGGTCGCGACGATGCAGCGCTGGGGCAAGACCACCGTGGTGGCGGCCGACACCCCGGGCTTCATCGTCAACCGGATCGCGCGGCCGTTCTACGGGGAGGCCCTCCGCATTTTCGAGGAAGGCATCGCCGACAAGCCGACCATCGACTGGGCCATGAAGGATACCGGATTCCGGATGGGGCCTTTCGAGCTGATGGACCTGATCGGCAACGACATCAACCTGGCGGTATCCCGCTCGATCTTCGAGGCCTTTCACTACGATCCGCGCTACCGTCCGTTCCTTACCCAGGAGCGGCTGGTGGAAGCGAACCGGCTGGGCCGGAAGACCGGCCGGGGCCACTACGATTACGCCGAAAGCGCCGTCCATCCCGCCGCCACTCCGGACCGGGCGGTGGGCTCGGCGGTGGCGGACCGCATCGTGACGATGCTGATCAACGAAGCCGCCGACGCGCTGTTCTGGAGAGTGGCCTCCCGGGACGATATCGATCTCGCGATGACCAAGGGGGTGCATTACCCTCGGGGGCTGCTCCGCTGGAGCGATGAGATCGGCGCCGGGACGATCGTTGAGCGGATGGACCGGCTCCAGGGGGAGTACGGCGAAGACCGCTACCGGGTCAGCCCCGTGCTTCGCGCCATGGCCTCCCGCGGTGAGCGGTTCTACTCGTGAGCGATCCCCAGAAGCGCGCCGAGCAGGTGGTGGACGGCATGCTGGCCAAGGATGAGTTCAGCCGCTGGCTGGGGGTGGACGTCCTCCAGCTCCGGCCGGCCTTCTGCGTCTGCCGCATGCTGGTCCGCCCCGAAATGCTGAACGGCTTCGGGGTGGCCCACGGCGGGATCGCCTTCTCCCTCGCCGACAGCGCCTTCGCCTTCGCCTGCAACACCCAGGGCCGGATCGCGATGAGCATCGAGAACTCGATCACCTATCCCGCCAGCGTGCACGCCGGCGATCTTCTCACCGCGGTCGCCGAGGAAGAAGGCGCCACCAACCGGCTCGGCTTCTTCCGGGTGCAGGTGACCAATCAGCGGGACGAGACCGTCGCCCTGTTTCGCGGGACGGTGTACAAGACCAGCCAGGAGCATCCCTGAATGACGGCCAAGCAGTCATTGCGAGGGGGAAAAGCCCCCGAAGCAATCTCGACGACCGAAGCGACCTCCTGGTCCCGGGTCCTCCGCCTGGCGTTGATTTCCCGGTTTCTCGACGACACCGAGGAGCAGCGCCTGGTTCCCGAGAAGAAGGTGCTCTACCAGTTCTCCGCCCGGGGCCACGACGTGGCCCAGCTGATCCTGGGCCGGCACCTGACCCACCGGCACGACGCGGTGGGCGCCTACTACCGGTCGCGCCCGCTCCTGCTGTCCCTGGGTCTCTCGATCAGCGACGCCTTCGCGGGGCCGATGGGGAAATCGGGCGGCATGAGCGGCGGCCGGGACATCGGCGTGGTGTGTAACCTCCCCAGCGATCCCGGGCCGGTGGTGCTACCCATGTCGGGCGACGTGGGGTCGCAGTACACCCCGGCGGCGGGATGGGCGCAGGCGGTGCTCTATCACCGCGACGTTCTGAAGGATGCGGCCTGGAAGGGCGCGATTGCCGTCGTGCTGGGCGGAGAAGCCTCGGTCGCCACCAACGGCTTCTGGTCGGCGCTTACCATGGCCACGACGCTCCGCCTGCCCATGGTGTTCTACATCGAAGACAACGGTTACGGGATTTCGGTTCCTTCCTCCTTCCAGACCCCGGGAGGAGACATCGCCGTCAACCTCGCCGGCTTCCGGCATCTCCTGATCCGGAACGGGGACGGCGTCAACC
Organism: Gemmatimonadales bacterium; assembly: GCA_035249765.1. Classification (GTDB taxonomy): domain Bacteria; phylum Gemmatimonadota; class Gemmatimonadetes; order Gemmatimonadales; family GWC2-71-9; genus JABFSM01. The sequence goes on from DATFGC010000152.1 coordinate 7,767, forward strand.
CGGAAGATGCGGACCGTCTGATCGGAGATTGCATCTCGCACGCCCGGGCCGGCGAGGGGCCGGCGCTGGTCCGGCTCACCGTGCCCCGGCTGTCGGGTCACTCCGGCCAGGACACCCAGGCCTACAAGCCCGCCGAGCTGCTGGCCAGAGAGCAGGCCTCGGATCCCCTGCCTCGTCTCTACGCGTTCCTGCGGGCCGGCGTGCTCAGCGCGGAGGAGATTGCCGACGCCGAGCGCGGTGCCCGGGCGGAAGCGGAGGCCGGACTGGCGGCGGCGCTCGCGCTCCCCGAGCCGGATCCCGCCACCGTCACCCTCCACCGGATGGCCGAGCGCTCGCCGGACGGCACCCCGATACTCCAGCTCCGGGGCGGCATGGCGCCGTCGGGGTACCGCCCCCCGCCGGCGAGCGAAACACCGGCGCCCGAGGGGGCGCGAATCAACATGCTGACCGCGATCCGGCGTACCCTGGAAGCCGAGCTCCGCGCCAACCCGAAGATGCTGCTGTTCGGGGAGGATGTGGGTCCCAAGGGCGGGGTGCACGCCGCCACGCTCGGCCTTCAGGACAGCTTCGGCACCGAGCGGGTCTTCGATACCTCCCTGTCGGAGGAAGGAATCATCGGGCGCGCAGTCGGGATGGCGCTGGCCGGCCTGCTGCCGGTGCCGGAAATTCAGTTCCGCAAGTATGCCGATCCGGCCACCGAGCAACTCAACAATTGCGGGACCATGCGCTGGCGCACCAACAACCGCTGGGCCGCTCCGATCGTGGTGCGGATGCCGGGAGGATACGCCCCCAAATGCGGCGATCCCTGGCACAGCGTCTGTGGCGAAGTGCTCTGGGCCCACGCCACCGGCTGGCAGGTGGCCATCCCGTCGAATGCCGAAGACGCGGTCGGGCTGCTGCGCAGCGCGATGCGGAGCAACAACCCGACCATCTTCTTCGAGCACCGGGCCCTGCTGGACGGAACCTGGGCGCGCCGGCCCTATCCCGGAGACGGGTTCACGGTGCCCTTCGGGTCGGCCCGGGTAATCGTCCCGGGGGACAAGCTCACCGTGGTGACCTGGGGCGCCATGGTGGAGCGCTGCGAGGCCGCGGCGGCCGCGACCGGATACGCGGTCGAGGTGATCGACCTCCGCACCATCGCGCCCTGGGACAGGGCCGCGGTGCTGGCCTCGGTCCGCAAGACCCGCCGCTGCCTCATCGTCCACGAAGACACCCTCACCGCGGGGTTCGGCGCGGAGGTGAGCGCCGTCGTCGCGGAGGAAGCCTTTCTCTCGCTCGATGCCCCGATCCAGCGGCTCGCGATCCCCGACGTGCCGACGCCGTATAACGTGGCCCTGATGAACGCGATTCTCCCCCAGGTCGATCAGATTGCCGGGCGGATCGCCGACCTGATCGAGTTCTGACATGACCGACATCGTGCTCCCCACCGGGCAGACCGAGGGCACCAGCAATGTCGTCGGCAAGTGGTTCAAGGCAGTCGGCGATCCGGTCAGTCAGCACGAGCCGCTGCTGGAAATCACCACCGACAAGGTGACCGTAGAGATCGCCGCCCCGGTTTCCGGGGTCCTGGCCGAGATCTTGAAGCCGGAAGGCGAAGCGGTGGAGCCGGGGGACGTGGTGGGGCGGATCGGGGAAGGTGTCGCCAGCGGTGAGGTCACCCTGAGCCGAAGCCCTGAGCGAAGCGAAAGGGCAGCGAAGGGACCCATCCCACCTGTCCCTTCGGCGCCTGCGGCGCCTCAGGGTGACGCCAGTGGTGACGCCGAGCTCTCCCCCGCGGTACGCCGCCTGCTCCGGGAACACAACCTCGACGCCGCGC
>DATFGC010000153.1:0-7428 GCA_035249765.1 Gemmatimonadales bacterium
AAAGCCAGCCCTGAACCGACCACCAGCCCCACCAGCAGATACCGCCAGGTCCAGTTGGACGGCCGGGCCGGGACCGGCCAGCGCCCCCCCTCGGCGATCACCTGGAACGACTTGACCACCGGCCGGAGCGCCCCGTCGGGCCCGGCCACCTTGACGCTGTCGAGGTGCTCGGAGAGCCGGATAGGGAGAAACATCTGTTCCCAGCGGGACATCTCCTCGTCCACCGGCTGGCCCAGCGCCAGCATGAGGCCGGTGTAGAGGAAGGGATTGTGCTCGTCGAGCCGCCGGGTCTCGTCCCGCCAGGTGAACCCTGAGGGCTGCTCCGCGTAGCGGCGGATGGCGCCGCCCAGCACCCGGTCCAGGGCGTCTCGTATCCGGGTGGAGCAATTGTCGAGGTAGTAGTCGTAGGCGTACTGGGCATTACCGGGCTGGATGTTCCATTCCAGGAAGTCCCGGAGCTGCTTGCGCTGGGCCGGGGTGAGGTCGAGCTCCTGGGCCCGGATCTTCCGCCCTTCCGAGGCGTAGAACCGGATGTACTTGTCCGGGAGCGAATCCTCTCCCATGGAATACAGCATCTTCCCCTCGGCGAATCTCAGGAGGAAGTGCTTCTGCTCGAAGTCGAATCGGCCGTAATCGTAGTGCCGGTCGGTGCCCCGGACGCTGTCGCGGATCCAGATTGCGTTGTGCCCGAAGCGCTCGTAGACCAGCCCCCCGGTCTCATAGGTGAGGAGGGTGACGGTCAGCTCGGAGCCGGGCTCCGGCTGCGCGGTGAGCGGTGAGCCCTTCGCTACGCTCAGGGGGGACCGGTGAGCGGCGAGCGGGACCTGCCTTGCGAACACCGGTTCGGCTTTTCCCGCTGACCGCTCACCGCTTACCGCTAACCCAGCCAGGACGCCCGCCAGAACGAGGAGACTCATAACACTATGTCGCGTCCGTCGGCATCGGACTTGTAAATCGCCTCCATCACCCGGAGCAGAGTGATGTGCTCGGTGAGTTTGGGCACCTCGGCTTCTCCGGCGATTGCCGCGAGGAAGTGGGCCCACTGGGCCCGGAAGGACGCCGAGAACGAGCTCTCCCGGGACAGGCCCCCGGAGGGAGATACGTCCTGGGAAATCCCGTTGAGCTCCTTCCAGACGTGCAGCGGGTTGATCCCCGCGGTGCCCTTGGAGCCCCGGAGCCCGACGCCGAAGCGCTCTCCTTCTCCGATGTGCCGCCAGGTCACATCCACGAAAATCGAGGCGCCGTTCTCGCAGATCACGTAGGCGCTCCCGGAAAGCTCCACCGCCCGTTCGCCCTTGGGCCGCACCAGCGACGCGCTGACCCGCTCCGGAGCGGGGTTGCCGGCCAGCCAGAAGCAGAGATCCAGCATGGTGAGGCCGAGGTCGAGCATGGCACCTCCCCCCGCTTCATCCCGCCGCTGGCGCCAGCCCAGGGCGACCCGGGCGGGCCGGGCGACGTGCCAGCTGGAGCGGATGCTGTCGATCTCGCCCAGCTCGCCGCTCTGCACGAAGCTGCGCACCGCCTGCGCGTCGGGCCGGTAGCGGTGGGTCATCCCCACCATCACCACCCGGCCCCGCTTTTCGGTCGCCTTGGCGATCTTCTGCGCCGCGACGGCGCCCAGCGCGAGCGGCTTCTCCACCAGCACATGGGCCCCGGCGGCGAGCGCCGCCATGATGTGGGACTCGTGCAGGTGGTTGGGGGTGGCGATCAGAAGGGCGTCCACCTGCTGGTGCTCCAGCAGGTCCTCGATGTCGTCGAAGACGTCCGGAATCCCGAACCGGGTCGCCAGGGCGCGGGCCTTGGGCAGGTCGGTGTCGCAGATCGCGGCCAGCTCGACGTTCTTGAGCCGCTTGAGGACCGGCAGATGGGCGACCTGCACGACGGCGCCGGCACCGATGAGCCCGATGCGGATGGGATCGCTCATTGCAGCATCCTCTGCCTAGTAGGTGCGGACCAGCGCCGTCCCCGGAAAATAAGCCGACAGGATGTCCTCATACGAGAACCCGGCCCGGGCGCGGCCCATCGCCCCCCACTGGCACATTCCGACCCCGTGCCCCGCCCCGGACCCGGTCGCGATGAGCTCCACGATCCGGGGGCCTTCCCGGGCCACCTGGAGGGTGAAGTTGGCGCTCCGCAGGATCGCGCCGTCCCGGGTTCGGAGCAGCAATCGGGCCGCGGGTCCGGTCACCGTGAGTGAGCTGCCCCTTCCCACCAGCTCCATGCGGGCCACCCGGCCGGTGCCGGTACGATCCAGGACCCGGATATCGCGGAGTTCGTTCGCGAGCGCGGGATCACCCCCGGCGGCGGGGAGGGTGGCGCGGAGGGCCTGGGCCAGCGCCTCACCCGACCAGCTCTCCCGCCACTGGTACCGGGGAGAGATGGCGCACCAGGCCCGTCCCCCCGGATCCACATCGGCAATCGAGCGGAGATAGGGCCGGGTGGCGTAGACGAAGACCTCGGGGCCCGGTGCGGTCCGCCCGCCGCAGGTCGAATGGAAAAAGATGTCGATCAGCCCGCCCTCGTAGGTGAGCACCTTGCCGGCGGTTTCCTGCACGGCCTGATCGGACAGCGGGCTTTCGAAGCCGACCCCGGCATAGGCCTGATCCGCCACCGTGGCCAGCAGATCGTAGCCGCGGGTCCTCCATCGCCCCGCATTCTTGAGCGCGAGGGTGCGGGAGACCACCGCCTGGGCCCGGAGCGCCGCCAGGTCCGGTTCGGTACGCCGGCCCATTTCGGTGCCCACCACACTCCGGAGATAGTCCTCCACCCCCACCACGTTGACGGCGGTGACCCCGCGGGCTCCCGGGGACAGCACCAGGGTACCCCGGTACTCCCGGTCGTTGATCCGGACCGGCATCCCCGAGTCCGCCGCCGCCACAGTGAGCGAAGCCACCGGCAGACCCTCCAGCAATGCGGCGCGGAGGCCGTCGGGGCGGGCACTCACGGCCATGGTCGAGCCGGCATCGATGGTGAAAGAGCTGCTGCCGTCGGGGGTGGAGACCCGGAGGCTGCCGGCGCCGCCCAGGATCACCGAGGGTCCGGACAGGGGCAACCCGATGCGAATGTCGGGAACAATGACGTCCGGCGCGACGGGAGCGATCTCGGGGCGGGCACAGGCGGCGGCGAGCAGGAGGGCGGCCGTCCACCGGCGCCCCGCACCGTCAGCCACGATAGTTGCCGAACTTGAGCTCCAGCTCGAAGTCCTGGGCCTTGAGAAAGGCGATCACCGCCTGGAGCTCGTCCTTCGAGGGGCTGGTCACCCGGAGCTCGTCGCCCTGAATCGAGGCCTGGACCTTCTTGAAGCCGGCTTCCTTGATGGCCTTCTGGATCTTCTTGGCGGTTTCCTGCGGGATCCCCTGGGTCAGGGTGATCTCGGCGCGCACCGAGGTCCCCGCTCCCGGAATCAGGTCACCGGTCTTGAGGTTCTTGAGCGGCACCCCGCGCTTGGCGCACTTGGCCTGGACCACCTCGAGCACCTGCTTCATCCGGAACTCGTCGTCGGCCGAAATCCGGATGACCGCCTTGGTGCGGTCGAACTCGATGGTGACGTGGGTGCCCTTGAAGTCGTAGCGCTGGGCGATCTCCTTGACCGCCTGGTTCACCGCGTTGTCGACTTCCTGGAGGTCGGCGCCGGTCGAAACGTCGAATGAGGAATTGCCGGCCATGCTCAGGAGAGAAAGGATTCGAGGGCTTTGGATCGGCTCACGTGGCGGAGCCGGGACAGGGCCTTCTCCTTGATCTGGCGGACCCGTTCCCGGGTGATCCCGAGCAGGGCCCCGATCTCTTCCAGCGTCATCGGCTCCGGGCTGTCGAGACCGAAATACAGCCGGAGGATCTTGGCTTCCCGCTCCTTCAGCCCCTTGAGCACCTCCTCGATGCACTGGTTGAGGGCGTGCTCGAAGGTCTCGGCGTCGGGACCGGGGTTCTGATTGTCGGGGAGGTAGTCGAGCAGCCGGTTGTCTTCGCCCGGGCTCATCGGGGCGTCGAGCGAGAGATGATTCTGCGAGATGGAGAGGGTCTTCTGTACCTCTTCCATGTCGATGTCCATCCCCTCGGCGATCTCGGCAGGGGTGGGCTCCCGGCCCAGCTCCTGGAGCAGCGAAGCCGACCGCCGGGTGATCCGGTGCAGCGTTCCGGCCCGGTTGAGGGGCACCCGGACGATCCGGCTCTGTTCCGCCAACGCCTGGAGGATCGCCTGCCGGATCCACCATACCGCGTAGGAGATGAATTTGATCCCCTTGGTCTCGTCGAATTTGTGGGCGGCCCGGATCAGGCCCAGGTTCCCCTCATTGATGAGATCGGAGAGCGAGACCCCCTGGTTCTGGTATTTCTTGGCGACCGAAACCACGAAGCGGAGATTGCTGCGGACCAGCTTGTCCAGGGCTTCCTCTTCCCCGAGCCGGATCCGCTGGGCCAGGCGGACCTCTTCGTCCTGGGGGATCAGGGGATACTTGCTGATTTCGCGCAGGTACTGGTCCAGCGAGCCCTCGTCGGTGGACGCGGAGCCGCTCTTCGAGGAGGACCCGACCTGCAGTGGTTTCATTTCGGGAAAGCACCCTCAATCGAGCTGGGATTGGGAGGTGGGAGTTGGGGATTGGGGAAGTTCCCCAACACCGAATCCCCAGCTCCCATGTCCTAACGAATAACCCCAATTACCAAGGAGTCAATCAGTAGTTATCAATCTGCGCCCGCTGCAGTGTGCCGCTGTAGTCAACGTAGCACACTTTGGTCTCGGAATAGAATTCATAAACCTCCCAGCCTCCCTCGCGATGGCCGTTGCCGGTCTGCTTTACACCCCCGAACGGCAGGTGCGCCTCGGCCCCGATGGTGGGCGCGTTGATATAGGTGATCCCGTTGTCGAGCTCCTGCATGGCCCGGAAGGCCAGGTTGGTGTCCCGGGTGTACACCGAGCTGGAGAGCCCGTAACGCACCCCGTTGTTGACCCGGACCGCCTCGTCGAAGCTGCCCACCCGGATGACGGTGAGCACCGGGCCGAAGATCTCCTCCTGGGCCAGCCGGCTCTTGGGCCGGGCGCCGGCCACAATCGTGGGACGATAGAACCACCCGTTGCGGAGCTTGGGACTCCGGGGCCGACGCCCGCCGGTCACCACCTCGAGGCCCTCCTCCTCCGCGATCGCCAGGTAGCGCTCGACCTTGTCGCGCGCGGCCTCGTGGATCAGCGGACCCACGTCGGTGTCCTCCTGCCGCCCGTCGCCCAGCGCCAGCCGGTCGGTAGCCTCCTCCAGCCGGCGGAGGAAGCGGTCGTGCACCCGGCGGTGGAGAATGAGACGGCTGGTGGCGGTGCAGCGTTGCCCGGTGGTGCCGAAGGCGCCCCAGAGCACCCCTTCCAGCGCCGGGTCGAGGTCGGCGTCATCCATGACGATCATGGCGTTCTTGCCGCCCATCTCCAGCGAGAGGCGCTTGTGGGTGCGCCCGCAGGCCTCTCCGATGGCCGCGCCGGTCGCGGTGGATCCGGTGAAGGAAATGACCGGAACGCCGGGATGCTCGACCAGGGCCCGCCCGGTCTCGCCCCCGCCGTGCACCAGCTGGATCACCTCGGGCGGGAGGCCGGCTTCGAGCAGGATCTCGACCAGGAGGTGCACCGTGTGGGGCACATCCTCGGACGGCTTGATCACCACGCTGTTCCCGCACACCAGCGCGGGGAACATCTTCCAGGTGGGAATGGCGAGCGGAAAATTGAACGGAGTGATCAGCCCGGCCACCCCGATGGGGCGCCGGTAGCTCATCGCCCACTTGCTGCGCAGCTCGCTCGGCACCGTGTGACCGAACAGCCGCCGGCCTTCGGACGCGGCGTAGTAGGCGGTGTCGATGCCCTCCTGCACGTCGCCCCGGGTCTCGGGCAGCACTTTGCCCATCTCCCGGGTCATGGCCCGGGCGATGGCTTCCTTTCGCTCGGTCAGCAGGTCACCCACCCGCTTCAGGACATCGCCCCGCGCCGGCGCAGGCACCCGGGACCACCTCCGGAAGCCCTCGGTGGCCGACTGTACCGCGGCGTTGACGTCTTCCACACCCGATGCGGGAAACCGTCCGATCAGGTCCCGGGTGTTGGCAGGGTTCCGGTTCTCGAAGTAGCGGCCTGTGGAGGGACGGACCCAGCGGCCGGCTACGAAATTCCTGAACGTCGGCGGCATTTTCTCAGTGGTCAGTGGTCAGGGGTCAGTGGTCAGTGGTCAGTGGTCAGTGGTCAGGGAGAACAGGACCACGAGGCCGGCAGCCTGGGATAGCTGCTACGGTCGAGCACTACCTTCCCCACCAGGATGGCGCCGGCGAGGGTGGCGAGAAGGGCCAGGGTGTGGGCCAGCGGCATCCGGCTCTTCCAGCTCGCCACCGCGCCCCACAAACCCACCAGCACGACACCACCGGCCGCGGCGAGATAGCCGTACAGCGGCACCCCGCAGACGTGCGCGTAGGGCCAGGCGAGCCCGACCGCGGCCGCGACTCCCACGCCCAGCAGCACCTTCACCCAGGTAATCAACGCCTCGCGCCCGCCCCGAGCCGCCGGAGGAGCCGGGGCCCGCTGGGGCGCAGGGGGAGCCGCCGGTCCCCCCCTGACCACTGACCCCTGACCACTCGGCGCCGCGGTCGGCTGCTTGGCAATCAGCTTATCAATTTCCGCCATCTCCTTGTCCCAGTCCCGCGGCGGGCCGGTCACGAGTCCTCCCGGGTGAGCTGATACTTCTCGATCTTCTTGTACAGGTTGGAGCGCAGCATGTCGAGGGTCCGTGCGGTTTCGGCCACGTTCCAGCCGTGCTCCCGCAGCTTGGACAGCAGGAACGAGCGCTCGGCGTCCTGTTTGAAGTGCTCAAAGGTCGGCGCCCGGCCCACTTCGGGCGCGAGCCCCGCGACCACGCCGGCGTCGGTGGCGGGCAGCAGCCGCTCGACATCGGCACCGCTGATCTGCTTTCCCGCGGCCAGAATCAGGAGCCGCTCCACCGCGTTGCGCAGCTCCCGCACGTTCCCGGGCCAGCTCCGCCGCTGCAGCGCCCTGATCGCGTCGGGGCTGACGGGCCGGGGGGCGACTCCCGCGCCGCCCGAGAGCGTGGTCACGAAATGCTCCACCAGGGCCGGCACATCCTCCAGCCGCTCCCGGAGCGGCGGCACCGAGATCGGGACCACGTTGAGCCGGTAATAGAGATCTTCGCGAAACCGTCCTTCGGCGATCTCTTCCTCCAGATCCTTGTTGGTGGCCGCCACCACCCGCACATCGACCTTGATCGACTTGGCGCCTCCGACCCGCGTGACCACGCCCTCTTCGAGCGCGCGCAGCACCTTGGCCTGCGCCGCCATGGACATGTCCCCGACCTCGTCGAGAAAGAGGGTGCCGCCGTCGGCTTCTATGAGCTTGCCGGGCGCGCCGTCGCCCTGGCCGAACAGCTCGGAGTCCACCTTCTCCCGCGGCGTGGCGGC
>DATFGC010000154.1:0-9922 GCA_035249765.1 Gemmatimonadales bacterium
GAAAAGACCCGGTCGATCGGCATCCGGAAGGCGTCGGCCTCGGGACGGGGTGGCACGGTCTCCATCTGTTCCCGGAGCCAGGCAAGCAGCCCGGAGATTCCCTGCCCGGTGACCGCGGAGACTACGGCGGGACCGGCGAAGGCCACCGGCGATTCGCGAAGCCGGCTCATCAGCTCCGCGGCCACCAGCTCGATCCACTCGGGGTCGGCCAGGTCCGCCTTGGTGATGACCGCGATGCCGCGGGGGATGCGAAGCTGCTCCACAATGGCGAGGTGCTCCCAGGTCTGGGGCTGGGGTCCCTGCGCCGCATCCACCACCAGCATCACCAGGTCGATGCCGGAGGCGCCGGCCACCATCGTGCGCACGAAGTCCTCGTGGCCCGGGACATCGACGATTCCCGCGGGCGGCAGTCCCGGCAGCCGGAGGGGCGCGAAGTTGAGGTCGATGGTGATGCCCCGGCGGCGCTCTTCGGCCAGCCGGTCCATCGGCCGCCCGGTGAGGGCGGTGACCAGCGCGGATTTTCCGTGATCGATGTGACCGGCGGTACCGATGATCATGCGGCGGCCCAGCTCCGGGTGATCCAGAATTCCAGCGCGGGGAGCGCGGCACCCTCGGCCAGGTGATACCGGATGTAGCGCTCCAGCAGGCGGCGATGGGCGGCGAGGTGGCGGTCGTCCAGCGACGGAATTTCCGCGGCGGAATCGAGGAAGGCGGCGAGGTCGGCGCGATCCCCCGGGCCCAGGGCAGCGCCGACCACCCCCCTGGCGCAGCGGGCGCAGAGCACCCCGCCATCCTGGGGACTGAAGCAGACCGGTCCGTCCCGGTCGACCGGCGCGCCGTCCCGGGCGCAGACGGTGAGGGCGGGTCCGAAGCCCAGCGCGGTGACCAGGCGCCAGAGCGCCCGCAACCCGATCGGCTCGACCGCCGCCGCGGGGGCGGCCTCCAGAATCGCGAGCGCGTCGCGGAAGAGATCGTAGGCTTCCGGATGGGGGTGGGCGGGTGCGAAGCGCAGCATCAGCTCGGAGAGCAGCGCCGCCGCGGAGAACCGGTCCATCCGCTCGGCCAGCCCGGTCCGGACCTGCCGCACGTCGAACTGGGACAGGGTGTGCAGGTCCCCGCTCCGCGCCGGGTAGAATGTCGCCTGCCCTTCGCTCAGCAGGTGGAGCGCGGTGCCGAAGCGGCTCCTGGGCCGCAGCGCACCCTTGGCGATGACGCTCTGCACTCCCAGGTCCCGGGTCGCGAGCCGGGCGATCTTGGAGGTCTCGCCGTACCGGAGAGTGGCGAGGACGATGGCGGATGTGGTGAGGGGGGGCATGGCCCCGGGCTCAGGAGTTCGGGAGCAGTCGCACGATGTCGGCGTCCACGGCGCAGATCCCCACCGGAATGATGCGAACCTCGGTGAGATCGGGTCGGAAGATCCGGATCCGGCCGCGACTGGTGACGCAATTGCCCGACTCCACGGCGTAGACCAGGCCATCGCTGCCCACGGCAGCATCGACTCCGCTCTGAAGCGGAATGCCGCTCCCCGCTCCGCGCACCAGCCGGCGGGTGCGGGTGTTGAACTCCATCAGGCCATGCTCCACCGAAGTCACGAAGAGCCGCTCCCGTCCGTCCGACGACACCTGTCCCGGCAGCGGCCCGAACCCGGCGAAGCTGCCCACCTCCTGGCGGAGCACCGGGTCCACGATGCTGAGCCGCCCGGCTTCCTCGCCGCCGGGTCCCGCGCTGATCACATAGAGCAGTCCGTCGCCGCCCACGGTGATCGAGGCCGCGTTGCCCGGGCCGGGGAGAGCGATCGAGTCCACCACGATCTCGCGATCGGGATCGACCACGGTGAGCCAGCTGGGCCCCAGCACGCAGGGCGCCAGAGCCGGACAGGCGGGATCGAGATTGGCGTTGGCGACGAAGACCCTGCCCCGGGTGACCGCGATGGCGGAGGGAGTCTGCCCCACCGCAATGCTGATGGTGTCGCCCTGCCGGATGTTGAGCCGGGTGACCCGGTTGATGCCGGGATTGGCGATATAGGCGATGGAGTCGTTCACGAAGGCCACCCCGGTGGCTCCGGCGCCGGCCGCGAGTCCGTACACCAGCACCGATTGCGGGGCGCCGAGATCCACCAGCGCGACGGTGCTCCCGGCGCCGCTGGTGACCAGGCCCTGGGAGCCGCGGGCCGCGAGCGCGAACGGCGTCCCGCCGATCGGCCCCAGATGCACGGTGACCGGGGAGTTGGGGCTGGAAAGCGGAAGAATGGTGATGGAGGCGTCGCCGGCGTTGAGCACCACCAGGTGCTCCTCGGGTGTCGGGGGCGAGGGCGTGGTCGCCGCGCAGCCGGCAAGCAGCAGCGCCGCCAGGGCGGCGCGCCCAGCCTGTCTCACAATCGGTCCGCTTCCCGGCGTAGCCATGCCTCAAGAATAACGGGGGCGATCCTGGCCGGGGCGAAGGGCGAGCACCTGGGGGGGGCCGCCCACGAGGGGCATGACCGCCACCGGCCAGCGGAAAACCCGGGAGAGCAGCTCCGCCTGCATCACCGCCTCGGGTGGCCCAGAAGCGGCGATTCGCCCGCCGTCCAGCAGCAGCATCCGGTCGGCGTAGCGGGCGGCGAGGTTGAGGTCGTGGGTGACCACCAGGGCCGCCAGCCCATCGGCCACCAATCGCCGGACCAGCTCGAACAGCTCCATTTCGTGACCCAGGTCGAGCGACGCGGTGGGCTCGTCCAGCACCAGGAGCCGGGGCTCCTGTGCCAGGGCGCGCGCGATCCGGACCCGCTGCCATTCTCCGCCGGACAGTGTCTCGATCCGCCGCTCCCGGAACTCGGCCACGTCGCAGCGGGTCAGGGCGCGTTCCACCGCAGCAGTGTCGTCGGCACCCATGGCCTCGAGCGGTCCCCGGCGGGCGTAGCGGCCGAAGCCTACCAGCTCCGAGACCCGCCAGGAGAACGGCGTATCCTCGCGCTGCGGCACCAGGGCCGCGTGCCTGGCCAGCTCGCCCCGCCGCCAGTCCTGGATCGGCCGGCCGTTGAGGGTCACGCTTCCCCGGGCCAGCGGCGCCAGGTTGAGCAAGGCCCGGACCAGCGTGGTCTTGCCGCCGCCATTGGGACCGACCACGGCAACCAGCTCACCGGCTGCAAGAGTGAGATCCGCGTCGGCCAGCGCCTCGGCGGCCGCACCCGGATAGCGAACCGTGGCGCCCCGGGCGGAGAGGTTCACCGGAGGGTGCGCCGGAGCAGCACGGCAAAGAGAGGCACTCCCACCAGCGCGGTCACCACCCCCACCGGCAGCTCGATCGGACGGGCCGCGGTGCGGGCGGCGGCGTCGGCCAGCACCAGGAATGCCCCGCTGGCGAGGAACACCGCCGGCAGCAGGCGCCGGTGCAGCGGACCCAGCAGGCCTCGCAGCGCGTGGGGCGCGACCAAGCCGACGAATCCCACGACGCCGCAGACCGCGACGCTGGCGGCGGTGAGCAGCGAGGTGGAGAGATACACCACCCGGCGGGCGCGGAGCGCGTCGAGACCGAGCGACTGGGCCGGCTCCTCTCCCAGGGAGAGCAGATCGAGCGCGCGGGCCGAGCCGAGCAGCAGCAGCAACGGAAGCACCGCGTAGACCGCGAAGACCATGACCGTGGACCAGGAGGCGGAGGTGAATCCGCCCAGCAGCCAGAGGAAGGCGTTGCGGAGCTGCTCCGCGGGAGAGAGCGTCAGCACGGCGCTGATCAGTGCGCCGGTGAACGCGCTCACCACCACGCCGGCCAGCACCAGGATGTGGGGATCGAGCCGGCGGCCCGCCACCGCGCTCAGCCGGTAGACCAGCGCGATCGCGCCCAAACCGCCCAGAAAGGCCGCGGCCGGCACGCCCCAGGCTCCTCCGAATCCCAGCGCGATGGCGACCACTGCCGCCAGGCCGGCCCCTCCGGAAATTCCGAGCAGATAGGGGTCGGCCAGCGGATTCCTGACCAGGGCCTGGAGCGCCGCACCCGACACCCCGAGACTCCCGCCCACCACGAACGCCAGCACGACCCGGGGGGCACGGAGGTCGCGGACGATGGCGGCGCCAGGAGCGTCCGGGGAGAGCAGCGCGGCGACGATCGCCCGGGGGGACATCGGCACGGCGCCGAGCGCCAGCCCCGCCAGGCAGGCCAGGGCGGCCAGCAGCGCGAGAATCAGGATCGCCTTCACCGCATCGCCCCCCGGAGCTCGGCCGCCAGCCGCCGGACCGCATCGCCGATCCGCGGACTGGGCCGGTTGAATTCGCTCCCGTCGATCCGGAGGAAGCGCCGCTCCCGCACCGCCTTCACCACCTGCCATTCCACCCGGCCCGCGATGGCCGGCTCACCGGTTCCGCTGACCAGCACGAAATCGGGATCGCGAGACGCGACCGCTTCGATGGAGATCGGAGCCGACGAGGTGGCCAGATCGTCGAACAGGTTGCGCGCGCCGGCCCGCTCCAGGATCTCTGAAAGGAAGCTGCCCCGGCCCAGCGTCATGGGGGGGCGGTCCCATGCGAGAATGAATACGGTTGGCTGGACGGCTGGACGGCTGGACGGCTGGACGGTAGCGGAATCCAGATCACGGGCGGTGCGCGTCACCAGCGACTCCGCGGCTTCGCGCCTCCCCAGCGCCGCGCCCAGCAAGCGGGTTATCCGGTCGAAGTCCTCCATCCGGTCGGTGGCCAGCTCGAGGGTGGGGATGCCGAAGCTGCGGAGCTGGTCCGCGGCGGAGCGGTTGGAGCCCGACTTGTACAGCAGCACCAGATCGGGCTGGGCCGCGACCACCGCCTCGATGTTGGGGCCGATGCCGTTGCCCAGGTCAGCCACCGCCTTCGCCTCGGCCGGGAAGTCGCACCACGAGGTCCGCCCCACCAGCCGGTCACCCGCACCCAGGGCAAAAACCAGCTCGGTGGTCGCGGGAATCAGCGACACGATCCGCTGCGGCGGCGAATCCAGGAGCACCGCCACACCGGCGTCGTCGGTGAGGCTCGCCGCCGCCGGCGGGGCCGGATCGCGGCAGCCGGTCAGCAGGAGGAGCAGGAGCGCGGCACGGCTGCCCTGCATTTACGCGCCCCGGCGGCGGCGGGCCACGGTAATCGCGCGCACGGCCAGGAGCGCAAACCCGGCGCCCAGCAGCGCGACCAGCAGCACCAGGACCTGCTGCTGCGAGAAGCGGGGGCCGGCCAGCAGAATCTCGATTTCCCCTCCGCCGCCCATTGATCCGGCCCAGCGGTAAAAGGCGCGCCCCTCGATCACCTGGGAATCAGCCACCGTCAGGGGCGGCGCCGAGACCCGCGCGCCGGGCTCCTCCAGCAGCACGAACACCGATTCGCTCACGCTCGCCGGCACGACCAATTCCCGGAGGGTGCCGGGAATCCGATACTGCAGCATCAGCTCCTTGTCGCCCGGCGAAAGCGGCGCGAAGATCAGCGCGCTGTCCCGCCGGAAGGAAATCGCCTCGGCGGCGAACTGGCTGAGCCGGCTGTCGGCCATCTCGACGTTCTGCGCCGCCTCGGGAAGCGGCCCCCCCCAGGTTGCCCGCACGCTGTCCGGCGCGACCCGGGTGAGCGGCCCGCGATTGGAGATCACCAGCCAGTCAATGACCACCCGGGTGCCCGACTCGTCGGGGCGGCTCACCAGCAGGGTGCGCTGGCGCACCGCCACCGGCTGCTCGCTCGAGGTGTCGGCCACGATCAGGATCACCGCGGTGTCGGCCCGGCCCGGATCCCCGCTGACCGGCCGGGAGAAGTACTCGATCCCGGCGTAGCGCGCGCTCAGCAGGAAGACCGAGGCGGTGTCGGCGGCAAACCGGAATCCGAACCGTCCCGCCGGGTTGGTGAGCATGGTGTCCAGCGGGCCCTGACCGGACGGTCCCACCCGGTGGAGCACCACCTGGACCCGGGGGGCCGCGATGGTGTCGTTACCGCTGAGCCGCACGATCCGGCCGGCGGTCGTGGCCTGGGCCAGGGCCGAAGGCGCCCACGCGGCGCAGAGCGCCGCGAACCCCAGCGCCTTCACGGCTGGAATCGGCCCAGATCCTGGGGGTCGAGCTTTTCGAGAAACCGCTTGAGGGCGTCGGGATCGGAACCGGGTTGCGGCGGGGTGGCTTCGCCGGAGGCGTCGCGCTGGAGCAGCTCCTCGTTGAGGAAAATCGGGGAATTCATTCGGAGAGCCAGGGCAATGCTGTCGGAAGGCCGGGCGTCCACTTCGAACACGTCGGTGCCCCGGTAAATCAGAAGTTGGGCCAGATAGGTGTTTTCCCGGAGCGCGGCGATCACCACCCGCCGGAGCTCTCCGCCCAGCCCGGACACCAGCAGTTTCATCAAATCGTGGGTGAGCGGCCTCTCGGGGCGGACTCCCTGGAGCTCCAGCGCGATGGCGTTCGCCTCCGACGCGCCGATCCAGATCGGCAGGGTGCGCTCCCCGGCTTCCTCCTGGAGGATGACCACCGGCGTGTTGGTGGTTCGGTCGAGCCCAAGGTGGGCCACCCGCACTCGGACCATCGCGCGGCCGTCTCCCCTCTCACACCCGGGCCGCGGAGAGCAGGGCCCGCACGCGCGAAGTCTCTTCCCAGGGGAACAGTCGCACCCGGCGCTCCAGGACGGTCGCGTCTTTCGGCCGCCGCCCGAAATGTCCGTAGGCGGAGGTGGCCTGGTAGATCGGCCGCTTGAGCCGGAGCGCATCGATGATGCCCCGGGGCGTGAGGTCGAAGACATCCCGCACCACCTGCTCCAGCCGGGCATCGGGAATGGTCCCGGTGCCGAAGGTGTCCACCAGAATCGAGACCGGCTGGGCCACCCCGATCGCGTAGGCTACCTGGACCTCACAGCGCCGGGCCAGCCTGGCCTCCACGATGTTCTTGGCCACCCAGCGCGCGGCATAGGCCGCCGAACGGTCCACCTTGGAGGGATCCTTGCCGCTGAAGGCGCCGCCGCCGTGCCGCGCCATCCCGCCATAGGTGTCCACGATGATCTTCCGGCCGGTGAGACCGGCATCGCCGTGGGGGCCGCCGATGACGAAGCGCCCGGTGGGATTGACCAGCACCTTGGTGCGCCGGGAGCTGAAGCCGAGATCTTCGAGCACCGGCCGGATCACCTCCGACACCATGGTGGCCTTGATGGTGTTCTGGCTCAGCACCCGGCGCCCGGAACGCTCCGAGTGCTGGGTGGAGAGCACCACGGTGCCGATCGCCACCGGACGGTCTCCCTCGTACTCCACCGAGACCTGGGTCTTGCCGTCGGGCCGGAGCCACTCAATCGGCGAATAGCCGTTGTGACCCTTGCGCACCGCGGCCAGCCGCTCGGCCAGCCGGTGGGCCAGCACAATCGGGAGCGGCATCCGTTCCCGGGTCTCCCGGGAAGCGTAGCCGAACATCATCCCCTGGTCGCCGGCGCCCTGCTCCTTCGATCTGCCGGCGTCGACGCCCTGGGCGATGTCGGGTGATTGCCGGTCGATGGAGGTCAGCACCGCGCAGGTGCGCCCGTCGAATCCGTAGCTGGCGTCGGTGTACCCGATGTTTTCCACCGTGCGCCGCACGATGTCGGGGATGTGCACATAGGTGGTGGTGGTGATTTCTCCCGCCACCACGGCCATCCCGGTCGTGACCAGCGTTTCGCAGGCCACCCGTCCCGCCGGATCCTTGGCGAGAATGGCATCCAGCACCGCGTCGGAGATCTGATCGGCCACCTTGTCGGGATGGCCTTCGGTGACCGATTCGGAGGTGAAGACGTGGCGCTTTTGCCTGGGAGCCATGAAATGCCGGGGAAGGAGGAGGGTCCGGGTGAGCGGTGAGCCGTGAGCGGTGAGCGGTGACCGCATGGCCCGCTCACTGCTTACCGCTTACCGCTCACCGTGCAGCATCAAAATACCCCCCGCTGCCCCGCCCCGGCAACGGACTGTTGGGGTCGATGAGGCGCAAGTCGAGGAACGGCGCCACCGCGTCGCGCAGCACCCGGGTGACCGATTCGGGATCGGGCGCCTCGAGCGCCTGGGCGGCGGCGGCGCGGGCCGCCGCCATCGGCACCGTCCGTACCAGCCACTTGAGCAGCGGCAACGTGGGGGGCGCGATGGACAGGGTGGTGAATCCGAGCCCGAGCAGGAGCACCGCGAACAGCGGCTCGGAGGCCATCTCGCCGCAGACACTCACCGGAATGCCCCCCCGCTGCCCGGCGGCCAGCACATCGCGCAGCATCCGGATGATCGCCGGATCGTGGGGCGTGAAGCGCGAGGCGAGGTGGGCGTTGCCCCGGTCCACCGCCAGGGCGTACTGGGTGAGATCGTTGGTGCCGATCGAGAAAAAGGCACTCACCGCCGCGAGCCGGTCCGCCACGATCACCGCCGCGGGCGTCTCCACCATCACTCCAATGGGCACCTCGCGGGCGGCGCGGATCCCGGCCCGGGCCAGATCGGCCGCCTCTTCGGCCATGATCTCGCGGGCCCGGACGACCTCGTCCACCCGGGTGATCAGGGGCAGCATGACCTGGAGCTCCCGGTCGGCCGCGGCCCGCAGGATGGCGCGGAGCTGGGGACGGAAAATCTCGGGCTGGTCGAGGCAGACCCGGATGGACCGCCAGCCCAGGAAGGGATTGGCTTCCGCGGGCGCGGCGAACGCGGCGGGGAACTTGTCCCCGCCCAGGTCGTAGGTCCGGATCACCACCGGCTGGCCGGCGAAGGAGGCGGTGATCCGGCGAAAATATTCCAGCTGCTCGTCCTCGCTGGGCAGGTGGGCCCGGCCGGCCACCAGGAATTCGGTGCGCAGCAGCCCGACCCCCTGGGCGCCGTGCCGCACCGCCATGTCGATCTCGTCGGGGAGATCCACGTTTCCCATCAGGGTCACCACCTCGCCGTCGGGGGTGACGCTGGGCTGCTGCACCGCCGCTTCGAGCTCCAGCTCGAGCTTGTGGCGCCGGGTGGCGACGACCTGGGCCGCTTCCAGCTCGTGGATGGTGGGCTCCACCAGGATGTTGCCGGTGGTCCCGTCGAGCAGCAGCATCGCGCCCGGCTTGATCCGGGAGGCGGCCCCCGCGACCCCCATCACGCAGGGAATCCCCAGTGAGTGGGCCAGAATCGCCGCGTGCGATGTCCGGGTCCCCTCCTCGCTCACCAGCCCGGCGAGCTGGTCCCGGTCGAGCTGCACGGTGAGCCCGGGATAGAGCTCGTGGGCCACGATGATGACGTGGCGCTGGTCCTCGAACCCGAACAGCTCCTCGTCGCCGCGCCCGGTGAGGTGGCGCAGCACCCGGAGCTGGGTGGCCAGCAGGTCGGCCAGACGCTCCCGCAGCCGCACGTTGCCGCTCCCGCCCCACTTGGCGCGCAGCTCCAGCGCCTTGAACTCGTAGGCGGTCTCCGCGCTGAAGCGGTTGTTGCGGATGAGCTGGGTGACCTCGTTGAGGAAGACCGCGTCCTGCACCATCATGATCTGGGCCTCGAAGATCTGGCTCTCTTCGAAGCCGGCCCGCTCCAGCACCCGCTCGCGGAGCCGGTTGAGGCTGTGCACCACCGCCGCGACGGCTTCCTCGAGCCGCTTCACCTCGGTCTCGACTTCTTCCGGCGTGACCCAGCGGTCGGGCACCGCCGGAAAATTCCACTCCAGCAGCACCGCCGGGGCGTAGGCCAGCCCGGGCGAGACGCCCACTCCGCGGATGGCGCGCGGGTCGGTCATGTCTCGCCGAACCCCGACGCGATCAGCTCGGCCATCGCCGCCGCCGCCGCTTCGGCGTCCGCGCCGGTGGCCCGGACGATGAGCTGGCAGCCGCATTCGGCCGCCAGCATCATCACCCCCATGATGCTCTTGCTGTTGACCGGCACCCCGTCTTTCACCAGCTCGACCTCCGACTCGAAGCTGCTGGCCAGCCGGACCAGCTGGGCCGCCGGCCTGGCGTGGAGGCCGAGCGAGTTCACGATTCTCACCTCTCGCTCGATCACGCGGCGCTCCAGCGCA
>DATFGC010000155.1:0-6418 GCA_035249765.1 Gemmatimonadales bacterium
ACCGGGGTGGCGTGGAGCCGTTCCACCGCCCGGGCGACCACGCTTCCGACCAGCTCCTCGGCGCCCGCAGGATCGGGCCATCCTCCCGCGAGCGAGAGCGACCCCACCGCCCGTTCCACGCTGCCGTCTTCCTCGGCCACGACCAGGACGGAGACGCCGACCTCGGCGCGCAGGTCGTGGAGCCAGGTGCCCTCGGAGGTGGCCAGCCAGGTTTCCACCACGGTGTCCCGGCAGAGAATCCGGGTCGAGCGGACCCGCCGGTCAGAAACCACGGCCTGGGCGGCGAGGGATTCGGCGTGATGCCGCTTGTCGCGGAGGGAGATCTCGCGGGGATCGCCGGGGATGGGATCGACGGTCTCGAGGTCGTGAACCGAAATCGGCGCCAGCGCCACCGGCCGGCGGGACGCGGCGGCCAGTGAGAGCTCGTGGGCCTCCCGGGCGTGGGCGTCGAGCCGGTCAGCTCCATTGAATCCCAGCAATCCCCAGCCGGTGCCGGGGGAGCAGCAGCGGGCGATGCCGGCGATCTCGTCGCCGGAGGTCGCCGACTCGACCGACCGATCGCGCACCAGAACCCCGGCGGACCAGGCCCGACGGACCCTGAGCTCGGTATATCCCGCGCGCGACCAGCCAACCGCTTCGAGAAGCCTCTCCTTCACCGCGTGCTCTGGAGGTACCTGGCGTAGTCGGGACGGGTCACCAGCTGGCCATCCTCGATCACTTCCTTGTCCCAGGGAAGGATGATGAACTTGTCGGTCTCGAAGGAATGGAAGTCGGGAGAATAGAGGCCGGTCTTGAACGACACCGCGGTCCGCACCTCGGCGGGCTTGGCGCCCTTCACTTCGTTCTGGGCCAGGCGAATGGTGTGACCGGTGTCGCAGGTCTCATCCACGATCAGGACCCGGCGGCCTTTCACCGATGAGGGCGGGCCGACCAGGAGCACGGGCAGGGTGTCGTCCGCCTTCCGGCTGACAACCATGGAGGCGAAATCCCGCTCCAGGATCGAGGCGATCACCACCCCGGGAATCACCCCGGCCTTGGCGATGCCCAGGATGAGTTCGGGGTCGTACTCCTTGGCCACCTTGAGGGCCAGGGCGCGGCAGAGCTCTCCGAAGAGCGGCCAGTCGATCTCGAGGACACCGCGGGTCGTGGGAGGGATGGGGCGCCGCATGGAAAGACTCCGGGAATCGTCGGGGGACAGGAAGGCCGTGCCCAACGTAAACCGCAGGCGCCGACCGGGCAAATGGATTTGACAACATGTTCCCGCCGGGCGACGTTCGCTGCTTCCCGCTCCGGAATCCGTTATCGCCACCTCGTCACTCGGCTCCATCCTGGCCGGCCTGCGCAGCAGCCTCTCCGCCGGCGCGGGAATCCTGGCCCCGGGAGAGGCGGGCTACGACCAGGGACGCATGCTGCTCAACCGGCGGTTCGACTACAAGCCGGGGGCGATCGTGATGTGCGCCACCGAGCGGGACGTGGCCGCCAGCATCCGCTTCGCCCGGGACCAGCAAGTGCGGATTTCCATCCGGGCCGGAGGCACCTCTCCCGGTGGATTCTCCTCCAATGACGGGGGCCTCCTGCTCGACCTTTCCCGAATGGGAGGGATTTCGATTGACGCCTCCGGGTCCTCGGTTCGGGTGGGGACCGGGACGCTGCTCCAGCCTCTGGTCGAGAAGCTGGGGCCCGCGGGGCTCATGGTTCCGGTCGGCGAGTGCATGCCGGTGGGCCTCTCCGGGCTGGCGCTGGGCGGGGGCTTCGGCCTGCTGAGCCGCTCCCTGGGGCTCACCTGCGATAACATCCTGGAGGGGCGAATCGTTACCGCCGACGGAACCGTGCTCACCGCCGGCGAGCGGGACAATCCCGATCTCTTCTGGGCGCTCCGCGGCGCCGGGGGCGGGAACTTCGCGGTGGTAACCTCGCTGACCATGCGGCTCCATCCCCTGCCACCCGGCATCGCGTTCGCCACCATCGTCTGGCCGCTGGCCCAGGCGGCGGAAGTCCTCAAGGCCGCCCTGGCCTGGTTTGCCGGCGATGCGCCCGACGAGCTCGACGCCCTCTTCTCCATGCTCCCGCTGCCCAGCGGCGAGCGGGTGCTGGGCACCCTGGCGATCTACAAGGGCTCACCTGACATCGGGACCAAGGTGCTGTCCCGGCTCACCGGCCTGGGCAAGCCGAGCCAGTCCAAGGTGGATACGTCGCCGTACTACAAGGTGCTGGCCGGCATTCCCAACCAGGCCCGCGACATCCACGACTATTACAAGTCGGGATTCGTGACCGGAGTGCTCCCCGATCGGGCGATCGACATCCTGGTGGACCGGTTCGCCCGGACCGAAGAACACGCCCCCGCGATCGAGAACATGGTGATGTTCGAGCTGGCGGGTGGTGCGATCAACCGGGTTGACCCCACGGCCACGGCGTTCGTGCACCGCACCCACACCGTGCTGCTCTCCATCGTCGCCACCTGGCAGGGACCGGCCGGCGCGCCGAATCCCCCGGAAAAGGCCTGGGCCGACGGGCTCTACCGGGAGCTGGGCCCGTTCTACTCGGGGGAGGTGTACCAGAACTATCCCGACCTGGAGCTCACCGACTATGGCCATGCGTACTATGGCCGGAACCTGCCGAGGCTCCGGGAGCTGAAGCGGCGCTACGATCCTGAAAACGTCTTCAGGTTCCCCCAGGGCATCCCCCCCGCCTGAGGGCGCCGCGTTGCCGGGGCGGTGTCCCGGCGGTACGTTCGTGCCTCGGTCCGGCGGCCTGCCGGCCCTTACTTCCCAGGAGTCAGCCCATGGGCGACAGCTACATCCTCCGCAGCGATGACGGCCAGTTGTACCGGGTGTCGAAGGAACAGCTCGACGCCTACAAGCTCGACCCCAGCGACCCGGCCAATGCCCAGGCGGGTGACCTCGCGCAGATTGCCGCCGCGGCGAAGAAGGCGACGATGCCGATTCATACCGATGCGGTGTGCCTCATCGCGATGAAGGACAAGGGCAAGAACAAGTCGAGTTGAGGTTCCCGCTCGACGCCTCCACCGGCAAGCGGTACCGGACCGGGACCCACCGCTCGCGCTCCGCCCGGGACACGGTGGAGCGCATCGGCCGGATCGCTGCGGCGCTGGGCATTACCCGGGTCGCCAACGTCACCGGGCTCGACACGATCGGGATCCCGGTGACGATGGTCTGCCGTCCCAACTCCCGCTCGCTGGCGGTGTCGCAGGGCAAGGGCGTCACCCTGGACGCCGCGCGGGCGTCCGGGTTGATGGAGTCGGTTGAAATCTTCCATGCCGAGCGCATCACCCTCCCGGTGCGGCTTGCTTCGCTCGATGAGTTGCGCTTCACGACGCCGCTGGTGGATCTTCGTCGCATTGCCCGCCCCGAGGGAAGCACCTTCACCGAGCACCTGCGCATCCTCTGGGTCGAGGGCGCGGATCTGCTTTCCGATGGCGCGGCATGGTTGCCTTTGGAGCTGATGCACCTCGATTGTACCCGACCAGAGCTGCCGGGAAGCGGAGCGTTTCTCGGCTCCTCCAACGGCCTCGCCTCCGGCAATGACCGCTGGGAAGCGGTGATCCACGCCATCTGTGAGGTGCTGGAGCGCGACGGACAGGGCCGGTTCGGGGCCCTCCCCGAGGCGGAGCAGGATGCCCGGCGCATCCGTCTCGATACCATCCGGGATCCCGACTGCGGGTGGCTGCTCGAGCGATACGAGGCGGCCGGAGTATCGGTGGCGGTCTGGGATACGACCGGCCCTGCGGGAATCGCCTCCTTCCTCGCCGGGATCTCCGTGATCCAGGACTGGACCGACGGCGGCTCCCGGGTCTATTACGGGATGGGGTGCCATCCGGATCGGAACATTGCGCTTTCCCGGGCGCTCACCGAAGCGGCGCAGACCCGCCTCACCATGATCATCGGGTCCCGGGACGACGCCGGCCGGTCCCTCTATGCCCGTGCCGCCGACGTGGAGCGCGCGGCCCGGGAGCGGCAACGGTTCGATCGGGCGGTGCCGGCACGGAGCCTGGACGAGGTGCCGACCTGGACCAGCGACGATCTCGCCGAGGATGGCCGTTGGCTGCTCTCCAGGCTTGCGGAGGGCGGTTTCGATCAAGTGCTCGCGGTAGACCTCACCATGCCAGAGCTGGGCATCCCGGTCGTCTGCGTCGTCATTCCGGGCGCCGAATCCATGGGCGGGTGGCTGGCGTGAACGTCGTGGTGTTCCTGGGCCCCACCATGCCGGCGGAGGACGCCGCGACCCTGCTTGCCGCCGAGTATCGTCCTCCCACGTCGCGGGGCGATGTCTATGCTGCGGCACGCGCCAATCCCTGGGCGATCGGCATCGTGGACGGGTACTTTCACCGGGTGCCTTCGGTGCTTCACAAGGAGATCCTCTGGGCCATCGCGCAGGGAATCCAGGTGTATGGCGCCGCCAGCATGGGCGCGCTGCGTGCCGCCGAGCTGGAGCGTTTCGGCATGACGGGAGTCGGCTCGGTGTTCGAGGAGTTTCGTGACGGGATCCTGACCGACGACGACGAAGTCGCGGTCGCGCACGGCCCCGCCGAAGCCGGCTACCTGGTGGGATCCGAGGCGATGGTGAACATCCGGGCCACCCTGGCCGAAGCGGTCCGCACCGGCGTGATCGCGGCTGCGCTCCAGGATCGGCTGCTCGGGATCTCCAAGAGCACTTTCTATCCCAGGCGCACCTGGGAGCGCCTGCTCGAGGATGCGGAGGCCACCGGAGCATCTCCGGGTGAGCTTCGCCTGCTGGCCGAGTGGCTGCCTCGCGGCCGGATGGATCGGAAACGCCTCGACGCCGTCGCCCTGCTCCGCCGGATCGCGGCCGATCGAGCCGGCCAGCGCCAGGCTCCCGAAGTGACCTTCCGCTTCAACAGCACCACGATGTGGGAAGAGCTCCAGACTTCGATAGACCGGGGCGGACCGGGTGACTGAGTCCCGGCCCGGCATCCTCCGCCTCGCCACCCTGCTGGCCAGCGACCTGGTGGACAGTACCCGCCTGATCGGGCGCCTGGGAGATGAAAGGGGCGCCGAGCTGTTCCGCCGCCACGACCGGCTGGCCCGCGATCTCATGGCGGAGTTCGGCGGCCGGGAGATCGACAAGACCGACGGATTCCTGCTGACCTTCGCCCGCCCGACCGACGCGGTGCTCTACGCCATCGAGTATCACGACCGCCTGGCCCGTCTTGGCGCCGAGCTGGGAGAGCGGCTCGAAGCGAGAATCGGCATTCATGTCGGCGAAGTGCTGGAGCGAACCAACGATCCTGCCGATGTGGCCCGGGGCGCCAAGCCGGTCGAAGTGGAGGGCCTCGCCAAGCCGGTGGTCGCCCGGCTGATGTCGCTCGCGGGGGGGCGCCAGACCCTGTTGACCCGGGGACCGTTCGACCTGGCTCGTCGGGGAACCCTCGGCACCCGGCTCGCGGACCAGTCGCTTTCCTGGCTGGCCCACGGCGCCTATGCCGCCAAGGGGCTCGACGAGGCGATCGAGGTCTTCGAGGTGGGCCGCACCGGCTTCGCGCCGCTGGCGGCGCCCGCGGAGACCGACAAGGTCCGCCGGGTCCCCGATCCCGATGCCATCGTGGGCTGGCGGCCCGCGCCGGGGATCGAGATTCCCGAGCGGCCCAACTGGGTGCTCCAGGAGAAAGCCGGCTCCGGCGGATTCGGGGAGGTCTGGCAGGCCGAGCACAAGAAGACCGGCGAGCGGCGGGTCTACAAGTTCTGCTACGACCTGATCCGGCTCAAGGCCCTCAAGCGTGAAGTGACCCTGGTCCGGCTGCTCAAGGAAGAGCTGGGCGACCGCCGGGACATTGCCCGGATCATCGACTGGAATTTCGACCAGGTCCCCTACTTCATCGAATCGGAGTGGACCGAAGCAGGGAGCCTTGACCGCTGGCTCGCGCTGCGGGGCGGGGCCTCCGCGGTGCCGCTCGCCCAGCGCATCGAGCTCGTGGCGCAGGTCGCCCTGGCGCTCGCGGCGGCGCATTCGGTGGGCGTGCTCCACAAGGACATCAAGCCCTCCAACATCCTGATGACCGAGGACGAGGAGGGTGCGCTCCGCATCAAGCTCACCGATTTCGGCATCGGGCTCCTCACCGACCAGGACCGGCTGGCCCGGGCGGGCATCACCGAAGTGGAGTTCACCGCCATCGCGGACGAAGAGAGCGGCTCGGGCACCAGGCTGTACATGGCGCCCGAGCTGCTCGAAGGGAAGCCGGCCACGGTCCACGCCGACGTGTATGCGCTGGGGGTGGTCCTGTTCCAGCTCATCATTGGCGATCTCTCGAGGGCGCTGAGCGAAGGATGGGAGCGGGAGATCGACGACCCGCTGCTCCGGGAGGATATCGCCGATGCGGTGGATGGCCGCCCGGAGCGGCGGGTGGATGTGCGCCAGCTGGCGGAGCGGCTTCGGACCTTGG